>CAYSXY010000003.1:0-86378 GCA_964435165.1 uncultured Rickettsiales bacterium | reverse complement strand
GCCAGCTTCCCTATCCGCTCTCGCTTCTCAACTGAGAACTTGCCTAACGTTGCCAGCATATAACCCATGCGGTGATTATGCTTCAGCTCTGCTTCATGCCGCATAATGAAATCCCAATAGAGATAATTAAACGGGCAGGCATCCTCAGCTATCACTTCCTTCACCTTGTAACGACATTCCTTGCAATAATCCGACATGCGATTGATATAACTGCCGCTGGCGGCATAAGGTTTGGAGGCCATCACCCCACCATCGGCAAACAGTGCCATGCCATGCGTGTTGGGTAACTCCACCCATTCATAGGCATCAATAAACACCTCCAGATACCAACGACACACATCCTCTGGCAATGCGCCCATCAGCAAGGCGAAATTGCCGGTCACCATCAGGCGCTGAATATGATGGGCATAGGCATGGTCGCGCGTTTGCGTAATCACCGCCTTTAGGCAAGCCATGTCCGTCTCGCCCGTCCAGTAAAAATCTGGCAATGACCGTGTAGCGTCAAAATGATTGGTCCCGGCATAATCCGGCATTTTCAACCAATACAGCCCACGCACATATTCCCGCCACCCAAGAATCTGACGGATAAACCCTTCCACCGCATTGAGCGGAGCGTCACCTTCATGATACGCCTGCTCAGCCGCCTCACACACCTCACGCGGCTCAAGCAGGCCACAATTTAAATAGGGCGAAAGCAGGCTGTGAAATAGAAATGGCTCGCCGCGTGCCATAGCATCCTGATAATCGCCGAAATTCGCCAACGCGTGATCAATAAAATAATCCAGTGCCTTCAAAGCATCTTCGCGCGTCACCGCCCAGTTAAACGGCTCAGGCGCACCAAAATGATCAGAGAAACGCTCTTTCACTAAATCCATCACCTCACGAGTGATGGCATCAGACTCGAAGCGCAGGGGCTCATCTACCGAAAGTGACTTCGGCAATTTTTTGCGATTTTCCTTATCAAAATTCCAGCGCCCACCTTCTGGCTTTGCTGAACCATCTTCCTCCTGCATCAGCAGTCCCGTGCGCTGGCGCAGCTCGCGATAGAACAGTTCCATGCGCAATTCCTTACGCCCCGCCGCCCATTCAGCGAAGGCATCAAGACTACAAAAAAACCGGTCATCTGGCAAAATATCAACCGGCACCCCGGTGAGATGTTCCCATTGCTCCATGGCTTTCAGCACACGATATTCGCCCGGATGGGTAGCAATCACACGCTCTGGCGAGAGTTCCTCGCAGGCGCGGCGCAGTTCTCGGGTAAAACTCCCCGTATTTTCCTCATCATCCAGCCTGATATAGCGAACGCAAATACCCTTCTCCTCCAATGTTTGGGCAAAATGACGCATAGCGGAGAGAATCAGAATAATCTTCTGGGGGTGATGCTGCACATAGCTGGTCTCATCGGCCACTTCCATCATCAGCACGACATCTTGTTCGCTATCCATCTCATCCAAACTGGCCAGTGAATGTGAGAGCTGATCCCCCAGCACCACGCGCAGATGACGAACCGTACCATGCTTGGTGGATGACTTTTTCGATGGAGACATATAAGACAGGCTTGCTTGGGAACGGGTGAATCGTTTAGAACGACTCTAAATCACATCGCTACAAGGAACACAAGGCAGGATGCCTCACACCAAAATCGGTATCATCGGCGCGGGCATTGCCGGCCTGGGCGCAGCCTGGGCGCTGCACCCCTCGCACCATGTGACGGTGTTTGAGAAAGAGTCTCGCCTTGGCGGCCACAGCAACACGGTGGATGTGCCACTGGATGACGGCTCCAGCCTGCCGGTCGATACGGGATTTATCGTCTATAACGAGCGCAACTATCCCAACCTCACCCGCCTCTTCAACCATCTGGATGTGCCAGTGGAAAAAAGCGACATGTCCTTTGCTGTCTCGGCCCATGCCAGCAGCTTTGAATATTGCGGCACCGGCCTCAGCGGCATGTTTGCCCAACCCAAACACCTGTTCGACGCGTCATACTGGCAATTTCTCAAAGAGATTAAACGCTTTTTTGCCGAAGCCCAATACTGGCTGCAGCAGACGCCTGACCCCACCGTCACTCTTGGTGAATTTTTAGAGGCCCATCGCCTCAGCCAGTCCTTTCAGCGCTATTTTCTGCTGCCAATGGGTGCAGCCATATGGTCATCATCGCTTCAGGGCATGCTCGCATACCCGGCCCTCACCTTCCTCCGCTTTTTTGACAATCACGGATTACTCACCGTTAATCAACAACCGCAATGGCATACAGTCAGCGGTGGAAGCCGGGAATATGTCCAACGACTCATCACCAGTTTTGCCGGCCAGATTGTCAGCAACGCACCCGTCACTCAGGTCGCACCCGGCGCTACCGGGGTAGCCGTCATTACCGCTGACGGCCAGCGCTACAGCTTCGATCACGTTGTTATTGCCGCTCATGCCGATGAAGCACTGGCCATGATTGTCGAGCCAACGGAACAGGAACGTGACATACTGGGCCAGTTTCACTATCAGGCCAATGAAGCCGTGCTGCATACCGATAGCGGCCTGATGCCACTTCGTAAGCGCGCCTGGGCCAGTTGGAATGTATTAATGGAATCCGAAGCTGGCGAGGATAAAGTCTGCCTCACTTACTGGATGAACCGCTTGCAAAATTTGCCGAAGCAGCACCCCGTATTCGTCACCCTCAACCCGGTGCAGCAACCATTGGAACGCCATGTCATTGGCCGCTACACTTACCACCACCCTCAATTCACGCTTGGTGCAATCGACGCGCAGGAGCGGATCAAAGATATCCAGGGCCAGCGCCGCCTGTGGTTTGCCGGAGCTTACCAGCGCTACGGCTTCCATGAAGACGGGCTGCTCTCAGGCTTCAACGTCGCCACCAAGATTGGAGCAACCATTCCATGGTGGGATCGTGGCTAAGCTTGTCACCGCCAATGTCTTCCATAAACGCCTGCGCCCGAAAGAACATGCTTTCCGTTACAAGGTGTTTTACATGCTGCTTCCACTGAGTCATCTGTACGAATCCGGCCAGGGTATATTCAGCATCAATCGATTCAATCTACTCGCCGTGCATGAAGGTGACCATGGCCCACGCGACGGCAGCAATATTCGGCAATGGATACAAAAGATTCTGAGAGAACATCAGCTTGACCATGCTGACGGTGAGATTTGGCTGATGTGCTTTCCACGCATTCTCGGCTATGTGTTTAACCCGGTCAGTTTTTATTTTTGCTTCGACAAGCAGGAAAGGCTGCGCGCCGTGCTTGCCGAAGTCAACAACACCTTTGGCGAGACACACAGCTATCTGATTTATCATCCGGATCAGCGCCCAATCGGGCCGGATGACTGGTTCGAAGCAGAGAAATACTTCCACGTCTCTCCTTTTTTAGATGTCGTCGGCACTTACCGCTTTCGCTTTGCCCTGCCGCACGATAAGAAAGATACATGCACACTGTCGGTTTGGATTGATTATCACGACAAAGAAGATAGAATGCTTCTAACTTGCATTAATGGACAGACGCGACAGGCGACGAAAGGGGTATTATTATGGGTTTGGAGCCGACATCCGCTTCTCGCCGTCAAAATCATCAGCATGATTCACTGGCAAGCACTCAAACTATGGCTGGCCAAGGCAGGGTTTCGCCGCAAACCGATGCCGCCGAATCGCCCCATCACCATAGCACGCCCCAGCGCCCGGCCCTAAATACGGTAACAGAATTTCCGTCCACGCTTTCCCTCACTACACGTGCCTTCCTCTCATCCCTGAATCATCTGCGTTTTGGGCGGATGACCATTATCACACCGGAAGGGTTGCACCATACAGTGCAAGGCCCGGATGATGGGCCACAGGCGCAATTCATTCTGCATGACTGGTCGGTCATCGATGGCATGGTCAAAGGTGGCGATATCGCCCTGGCAGAAAGTTATCGCCTTGGACAATGGGACAGCGACAACCTACCGGCCTTATTAACGCTTGCCGTGCTTAACGCCGAGTGCCTGGAGGCCTATTTTCACGGCAAGCTCGGCTGGCGTATTGTCCATTGGCTGCGCCATATCACGCGCCCCAACTCGCGTGTCGGCAGTAAGCGCAATATCATGGCGCATTATGATCTCGGTAATACATTTTACAGCCAGTGGCTCGATCCAAGCATGACATACTCCGCCGCACTCTTTGATCACGTGCCGGATGACACGACCATGCTGCAAGATGAGCCAACGGACGATCTGCTCGCCGCACAACATGCTAAGTATGACCGCATGCTGGACCGGATTGGTGACAGACCACAGCACATCCTCGAAATCGGTTGCGGCTGGGGTGGATTTGCAGAGCGCGCGATAGAGCGCGGCCACCGCCTCACCTGCCTGACCATCTCTCCGGCGCAGGCTGCCTTTGCCCGTGCTCGCCTCGCATCGCACATTAACCGCGGTGAGGTTGAGATTCGTGAACAGGATTACCGCGAAACCACCGGGCAGTATGACGCGATTGTCTCGATTGAGATGTTCGAAGCGGTTGGCGAGCGTTACTGGCCCGGTTATTTCAAGCAAATCAAGCGCCTGCTTGCACCACACGGCACGGCCATGATTCAAACGATTACCATTGATGATACGATCTTTCGCCACTATCGCAAACGCAGCGATATGATTCGTGAATATATTTTTCCCGGCGGTATGCTACCGTCACCTTCCGTCTTTACCCAGAAAGCACATCGTGCTGGCCTGTCTGTGCGGCATGGTTTTGCCTTTGGTCGGCACTACGCTTACACCTTAAAATACTGGCTCTCAGAGGTTGAAAAAATAACCGACTCATTGGCTTCACAAGGATATGATGAGCGCTTTCAACGCTTATGGCATTTTTATCTGGCCTTTTGCATGGCTGGATTCCTCTCCGGCCGTACCGATGTGATGCAATTTGAACTGAGGCATGACTGATGCGCCGCCTGCTGCTTACACTCACCCTGATCTTGTTCCTTCCGGCCTTGCCACTGCGCGCCGAGCCGGCACCTGAGTACATTACGGGATATGTTGAAAACCCGACACTGATTGGCAAAGGCACGCTGAGTTTTTTATGGATGGATGTGTATGATGCCCGCTTGTGGGCAGGTGGAAATCAATGGTCCGAAGAGGCGCCCTTTGCACTGCAATTGGCCTACCAACTTGATTTGAAGGGAGAGGATATTGCCGATCGCACCATGGATGAGTTGGCGCATATCGGCATCAGTCAGGAAAATCAATCAGCATGGCGTGACGATGTCTTCACTTTATTTCCCAATGTCTCAGACGGTGACACGCTGACGGGCATCTACCTGCCGGAAGAGGGGGCGGTCTTCTATAAAAACAGTGTAGAGGTCAGCCGAATTTCCAATCCTGAGTTAGCACGGGCATTCTTTCGTATCTGGCTGTCTGAACGCACATCGGAACCATCATTGCGCCAGCAATTGCTGGGACGCCAATAACCCGTGCAACTTACCCGCCGCGAGTTGACAGCTTACGCTATTCTGGCATTGCCTCTCGCTTTCGCAGGGCTCCCGCTCTATCTCCATGCCCCCAAATTTTATACGGATACGACAGGCCTCGGCATCGCTGCACTGGGATTGATGTTGCTTCTGGTGCGCGCCTTTGATGCCGTGCAGGACCCGATTATCGGCTCGCTATGCGACCGCTATTGCCACCGCCCGCATCAACGTGTGCGAGTCATTGCCATCTCTGCTCTGGCACTGTCCGTTGTCTTCTATGCCCTGTTCCACCCGCCGGACGGCACACCGACAGCGACCTCATGGTATTTTGCCTTGATTCTGCTGCTCAGCACCTTTCTGTTCAGTATCATCATGGTGAATTATGCGTCGCTAGGCGCCGAACTCTCACAAGATTACCATGAACGCACCCGCGTCACCAGTTGGCGTGAGAGTTTCACCTTGCTTGGCGTCGTACTGGCTGCCGCCATCCCCACCATACTCGAACAGCGCTACGGTATGGAACTGGCCTTCCATTATTTCACCACCGGCTTCGCCATCCTATTCATTGCCATTGGTTTCAGCTTCTGGCGCGCCACGCCAGTGCCGGAACAAGTAAGTGCCCCGCCAACCCATGACAAATGGTATATGTTTTATGCGCCGCTACTTAATCCGCTCGCGCGTCGTTTTTATGGTATTTTCCTGCTTAACTGCCTCGCCGCCTCGCTGCCGGCGACACTGGTACTGTTCTTTATTGACGACCGACTGGATGCCAATGCCTATGCCGGGGCATTCCTTGCGGCGTATTTTCTCAGCGGCGCCATGGGCATGCCGCTCTGGCAATATTGCAGCCGACGGTTTGGCAAGCGCCAAAGCTGGCAATTCTCAATGATTCTAAGCATCATTGGCTTTATCTGGGCATTTATGCTCGGCAGTGGCGATATCACCGCCTACCTGATCGTCTGCATCGTCACGGGGCTTTGCCTCGGCGCAGATTTGGCCCTGCCTCCTTCCATTCTGGCGGACCTGATTGACAAACATAAAGGCACAGGCATCGCCACCGGGCGTTATTTCGGCGTCATGGGGCTGCTCGGCAAGTCAGCACTGGCACTGGCAGCCGGGCTGGGTCTGCCGGCACTGGCCATCTTCGGCTACAACCCGGCACTGCCGGAACAAACACATCAGTCACTGCTGGCACTCTCCACCGCCTACGCATTGCTGCCCTGCTTGCTCAAAACCGCCACCGTGCTATGGCTATGGCGTATTGACCTGGAGGATGGCTCATGAGTCAGCGCTTTGCGGGAGAACATATCTGGATTATCGGTGCCAGCGAGGGCATTGGCCGTGCCCTGGCCGAGCGATTAGCACAGCAAGGCGCGCGGCTCTGCCTGTCTGCCCGTTCGGAAGAGACATTGCAGCAGGTCGCATCCACACTGCACGGCACCGATCATCGCATCCTGCCGGTCGATATCGGCAAGATGGAGGCATTACATCAAGCCGTCGAGACATTGGAACAGGCATGGCACCAGTTGGATCGGGTCATTATTTTGGCTGCAATTTATGATCCGTCGCCCATTGCAACGATCGATATCGACAAAGCCGCCACACTCATTGATATTAATCTGGTTGGGCCGATGCGCGTTGTTCATGCCATCCTGCCGTGGATGCAGAATCATGGCCGTGGTCAAATTGCCATCACTGCCAGTGTCGCCGGTTATGTCGGCCTGCCGGAAGGTCAGCCCTATAGCGCATCCAAAGCCGGGCTTATTAATTATACGGAAAGCCTGAAAGCTGAACTCGCAACAGACAATATCGATGTTAAACTCATCAATCCTGGTTTTGTGGAAACACGACTGACCGCCAAAAATGACTTTACCATGCCCGCTATTCAAACACCGGAAGCTGCGGCCAAAGCGATTGCCAATGGGCTGAAGCAGAGCGGTTTTGAAATCCACTTTCCCAAACGCTTTACCCGCATACTCAAACTACTGAGGCTGATGCCCTACGGCCTTTATTTCCGCCTCGCCAAACGCATGTAACTGCATAGTGTTGCCGACTGATTAACCTTCCGGCAGATGCTGCTCAATGGCGGCTTTGACCGAATCCGATGTCGGCGAGGTAAATGACGAGAAATAATCGACCACACGGCCATCCGGTGCGACCAGATATTTATGGAAATTCCAGAGGGGTGACGAGCCAATCTCCGCCTTTGCCCAGTGATAAAAAGGGTGAGCTTCCTTCCCCACCACACGTTGCTTGGCCGTCATGGGAAAAGTAACCTGAAATTCCTGCGTGGCAAAGGCTTTGATTTGGTCATTACCACCCGGCTCCTGACCGCCAAAATCATTGGACGGCACCCCAAGCACCACCAACCCGCGCGAGCCATACATCTCCGTCAACTCCTGCAGCCCTTTATATTGTGGTGTAAAACCACATTGCGACGCCACATTAACCACCAGCACCGCTTTACCGCTATATTGCTCCAGCGGAAGTTCGCCACCATCAATGGCAGGAAAGACAAAATCATGCGCCGATTGGCCGCTCATATCCGCCGCATGCGCCTGCGGAATATATGCCCAGTACAGCGCCGTTAAAAAAGAAAATACCGTCCGTATCGGTTTCATCATGCTCACTCCTTATTCATTACGTAACATCGATAATGGCCTCACTCCCAGCGCCCGCCAGGTGGCTATCAGGCCGAGCAGCACGGCCACTGCCATACCCATAACAACGGTGATGCCAAGCACCCCGCCATAAAACTCGTAAGGACTGCGGATAATAAACACCATCACTGCCCAGGCAGCCAATGCACCGGCGCCGGCCGCAGCCAGGGCCGTCACTACACCGAGCAAGGCAAATTCCATCCCCAGTACGGCAAATTGCATTCGCCGCGTTGCCCCCAGCACTTTCAACACCGTCAGCTCTAAAGTTCGCCGCGACAGGTTCGCGCCAAGCGCCACTGCCATCACCATCACCCCCATAAAAATCGCCATTGATGAAACTACCCGCACAGCCATGGCAATATCGCTCATCACTGTGCCTGCCTGCTTCAACACTTCTCGCAAATGAATTACCGAGATATTGCTGAATTCGCCATGCAACCGATCCGCCAGCGCATATTCCTGATCCGCCGCTACATCGACACTCGCCAGCACCGTGTAGGGCAACCCGTCAAACACGCCGGGGCTGAAAATAAAGGCAAAGTTGAGCTGGTAGGTTGTCCAGTCCAACTCGCGTATATTGGCAATACGCGCTGTCACGGGCTTGCCCAGAATATTTACGGAAATACTGTCGCCAATCGCCAGGCCAAACCCTTCCGCAATCTTTCGCTCCAGCGAGACGAGCGGCTCGCCGGTATAATCTTCCGACCACCATTCGCCTTCCACCATGGCATTATAGTCGGGAGCTTGGCGGGCGAATGTAAAGCCCCGATCACCACGTAACACCCAGGCCACCTGTGAGGGAGGCGTCAGTTCACTACCGGGCACACCGTTAATGTGCGTCACCCGTCCACGCAGCATCGGAAAAGAATTAAACGCCTCTTGTCCGGCCACGTCCATCACCGTCTCACGTAAGGGAACAAGCTGCGATGGCTGAATATCCAGCAGATACAAGGCCGGTGCGTTATCCGGCAATCCTTCACCAATGCGGGCGGAGAAATTACGCTCTACCAGTGCTAAAGCCACCAGCAAGGCCAGGCCGATACCGAGTGAAAGCATCACCGGGCGTGTGGGCGCACCGGGGCGATGTAAATTACGCGCCGCATAGCGCCGCACCAACCCACCGCGCAGCGATAATACCATCGACAGTCGGCGCATCAACCCGGCAACCACGAGCAACACGACCATGGCCAGCACAATACCGGCCGCAAAAGAGACCGTTAGCCGGAGATTGTTGGTATACACCCAGGCAAGCCAGAGAATAGATGCCACACATATGGCCTGCAGCAGCCACATTTTCAATGGCAGGCGCGGCAATGGGGCAGCGTCCAGCGCCGCACGAAAAATGCGGGCAGGCCGCACGGCGCAGGCTTGATAAATAGGCTGCAGGGCGAAGAGCAATGTCATCAACAACCCAAACGCCGCCGATGCCGCCAATGTCGTTGGGTGCAGTGTAAATTCAGGTGTCACCGGCAGCACGGTTGCCAGCCACGGCGCTAAAACCGGTGGCAGCAGTGCCCCCACAATCAGCCCCGCCAATACACTCGCTATGGCGAGAATGGCAAGTTGCAGCATATAAATCTGACTGATCTGGCGAGATGTTGCGCCAACACATTTGAGCACGGCCATCGTCTGTTGCCGCCGTGCAAGCCATGCCGCCACACCATTGGCCATACCGATACCACCAGTGACCATTACCGCCAGCGCCACCAGCGAGAGAAATTGCTCCAACCGATTGATATTCTCTTCCAGCCTGGGGGCAGCATTGCGCACGGTCCGCACGCGCGCCCCGGAATCCGGAAATTGTTGCTCGATAGCCTGCGCAACGTCCTCTGCCCGTCCGGGGTCCTCCAGCAACAGGCGGTAACGATAGGTCATTAAACTACCGGGCGTCAGCAACCCACTTTCCGCCAGGCTGTCAGCATGCACCAGCACACGCGGCCCAAGCTGAAAATTATTCACCACACGATCTGGCTCTTCTGCAATCACTGCCCGCACTTCCAGCCAGCTATCGCCGATGCGCACGCGCTCTCCAACGGAGACATTCAACCCTTGCAGCACGGCCCGATCCACCGCTGCCCCATGCATCCCGTCGCGTTCGCCGAATAATGTCTCAACGGATAGCGGCGGTTCGGTCAGTAATGTCCCCACCAGCGGATAAAGGCCGTCCACTGCCTTCAACTCTATCAATCGCCGACGCATGGAACCATCAGCCTGCTCGGCAGCCGCCATACTGCGCATCTCAATTGCCAGAGACAAGGTTCCCTGGTCGCTTAAATAACGCTGCTCTTCTTCGGTTGCAGGCATGTAAGGCCGACTGAACGAAACATCCCCGCCATTAAGAATGCGCGCTTTACTGCCGATGCCAGCATAGAGCGCATCTGCCAGAACACCGATGGCAGCCATCATCGCAACGCCAAGCGCCAACGCCAGCAGCATGAGTCGAAGCCCAAGAATCCCGCCGCGCAATTCACGCAGGGCAAAATGAATGGTCAATCCCATCTCACGCGGCCCGTCGAGAGCTCGCCACATCCTCTTTAATGCGGCCATCTTCCAGCCGCACCAGACGCGAACAGCGCTCTGCCAGTTGCATATCATGGGTGATCAATAACAGCGTTGTGCCATAACGTGCCGAGAGATCGAATAATAATCCAATCACTTTTTCCCCTGTCTCTCCATCCAGATTACCCGTCGGCTCGTCCGCCAACAGCACCGACGGCTTGCCCGCAAATGCGCGAGCCAGTGCGACGCGCTGCTGCTCCCCGCCTGAAAGCTCAGCCGGATAGTGCGTGGTGCGGTGCCCTAGTCCCATTTCTTCCAGCAATGATGCTGCCTGCGCCCCGGCATCTGTCGCCCCGGACAATTCCAGCGGCACCATCACATTCTCCAATGCCGTCATGGTCGGCACCAAATGAAAGGATTGAAACACAATGCCGATATGCTGACGACGAAACAAAGCCAGCCGGTCCTCGTTCGCCTGATTCATATCGTACCCCACCACAGTGACCTGCCCACTACTGGCCTGCTCAAGGCCACTGATCACCATCAACAAAGACGTTTTGCCGGAACCGGAGGGCCCGACAATCGCCACCTGCTCGCCTTGATCGATAATCAGGTCAATATCGCGCAGGATGGAAACCTCACCACTACGACTTGGCAGGTTTAACTGTAATGCAGCGAGTTCTATCGCCGGAGAATCATTAGGCACCTTTATACCTTCATGTTAATATCGTTGATTGATAGAATACACATTTTAGAGACATTCTAAAGTACAATCAGGAGTACCAAGATGCGTACCGCACTCCCTTTGACATCCTTGCTTTTCATGATCGCGGGAATATTTATGACCCATATACCCGCCCATGCTTCGAGTGTCACCCTGGATGCAGACGAGATGGAAGCCGCAGGCAACAGTCATGCGCCAACCCGTATTGTCGTGTTTGGTGACTCACTCAGTGCCGGGTACAATCTACCGCCGGACGATTCCTTTCCTGCACAGCTCGAGCGTGAATTACTGGGCAAGGGCTATAGCGTGACTGTGATCAATGGCGGCATTTCAGGTGATACGACTGCAGGGGGTATTTCCCGGCTGGAATGGCTGCAACGTCAGCATCCAGACCTGGTGATTCTCGCACTTGGAGCCAATGATGCACTCCGTGGCCTGCCACCAGAACAGGCACGAGCCAATCTGGCGGACATGATTAGAGCAATCCATTCGATGGAAGCTTCCGTGCTGCTCGCCGGCATGAAAGCGCCGCGTAATTATGGCATGGCCTATGCAACGGAGTTTGACGCTATCTACGCCTCACTTGCAGAGGAGTATCAACTTGTCCTCTACCCTTTTTTTCTTGAAGGCGTCGCACTAAAGCGAGAGTTCAACCTCAGTGACGGCCTTCACCCTAATAGTGCAGGAGTGAAATTGATGGTCGAAAATATCCTGCCCACATTAACCCCCATGCTACCGGCGCCGGTGAGCACAACTTTTCCTTAAGCGGCATTTTCTATAGCTTTTCCCACTAATTTCTGTACAGAAATTAGTGGGGCGTTAAGACGCCACTGAGGCTTACGCGCCAACTATGGCGCGGGCAGCAGTCGCGGCCTCATAGCCATTCAGATTGTATGAAAATTAATGTGAATGGCTATAGTACGCCTCAATCAACCGTAAGACTTTATGGTCCGCACGTGACATCGGCAATTGCCAGGCCTGCTCCAATGTCACCCACTGCCCTGATTCATCTGCCAGCCATTCAGCATCGGCATGTTCCTTTGGGAGGTGTAGAGCGGTCCCATCCAGCATGAAATGGCTGTAGGTCTGACGCACCTCGCCAAGGCATCGTGCCTCAGCAGGTGGTTGGCCATCCAGGTCCCATTCTGGAAACCCATACAGGCCAGACAAAAACCGGCTCCGACGCGGTGCCACCCAGAAGCGCTGCGCTTCATCTGTCACCACAAAAAGCCAGCGGCGGCGTACCGGAACGGTTTTTTTAGCCTTTCGCTGGGGATAACGCAGTGGTTCTTCCTTACCCAGACAGGCCGGTTGGAGTGGGCAGCGAGGGCAATCCGGCGCTTTGGGCGTACAGATGAGCGAACCAATATCCATCATCGCTTGATTGTATGTGTAAGGATCGCCAGACTCGACTAGCGCCCCCGCAACGTCCCACCATTCTGTCTCTTTTGGAGATTTCAACGCCGCCAGACGTGCGACCACACGCTTGACATTCGCTTCCAGCACCGCCACCGGCTGGTGATAGGCAAAGGCGGCAATGGCATGCGCCGTATTGCGGCCAATGCCTGGCAGCGCCATCAACCCGTCAATATCAGTGGGCAAATCAGGCGCACATTGTTGCGCAGCACGATGCAAATGGCGAGCACGTGAATAATATCCCAGCCCTTCCCACATTTTTAAAACATCATCAAGCGCACTATGCGCCAATGCCTGCAATGTAGGAAATCGGTTGAGGAATGGGTCATAAAAACGCTCCAGCACCGTCGCAACCTGTGTTTGCTGGAGCATAATTTCGCTGACATAAATCCTGTAGGGATCATCCGTCAAACGCCAGGGCAAGGTATGGCGGCCATGAGCCTCATACCATTGATATAATGCGGAATAAGGAAAGGATTGAACTGGATAGCGCGGATTCATAGCCTGATAACTTATCTATCCTTAGCTAATTTGCTTGAATCGCTGTATAAACTTTTCTATGTATCATGCTCAAGCGTTAACCAATACACGTGTCATATAAATCAACATTTACTTTTCAACCCCATGAAATCAACTGCAGAAACGGCGCTTTCAACTCTGGACGATCCTGACAACGCGCCTGAGAACAATAATAATAAAACGCAGGCTGGCCGCCGGCAGCATAATCATCAGGACGCATCTGAACATAAGGCTGACGCGGCATCTGAGGCTGAAGGCGATAAGGGTGACATCACGCCGCCAGTCACACTCAAGGAATTGAACGAGCACAGCACAGTTAACGCAAAAAAACGTAAAAAACGACGCAAATCGGTATCAGCACGCCGCCATGATGAAAAGAAAAAGAAACAAATAAAGTCAGATAGTGAGCAAACGACACCACAGAAACGCCAGGTAGATAAAGACGCCATTCGCGCCTTTATCGCCGAAACCCCACTTAACGAAATATCGGGTGAAGCACAAGACACGGAACGTGCCGTTGACGATAAAGACGGAATAGAAACCAAGTCAACTCGCCTGCCATCCGGTGTTGTGATGGTACCAGGTGATCACACGCGCCAAAATTCTTTAGCTTCTGTCATTCGTACTATCTCAGATGCATCGGAAATGGATGAAGAATCCGCCCGGAACTCGGAAAAAGAGCCGACATCCGCATCAACGAATGCTGCCAGTGAAGGTCGTTCCTCAGATCAACCAACAAACAAAACCTCGAAAACTTCCGACACCACAACCTATCACGGTGCCATTCCTGCCAATGATGCGAACGATACTGATATCACCGAGGAGCGACAACATATCAAGCTACGTCCGTCGGATGATTCGGTCAGCCATCGCTACAAGCCGAGCTACCGCGAAATGCTCCGTCAATCGCGGATGAGTAAAACAGGCGGCGTACCGGGCTGGTTAGCCTATCGGGAACAATCGACAGCTTTACCATCAACCTCCGAAGCGGAGCGTATGGCGGATGCACAAGCATTATTGACACGTAGCCGCCGGCAGGAAGGCCTTGGTGCCTGGTTACGCGACAAATGGATTTATCCGGTGATCGTCATCGGCATTCTGCTACTGCATAGCCTCTATAATGCGACGGTTGATACGGGAGGGTTTGAACAACCGGAATCCATCGCCGTTACCGAGTCAATGACCGTCAATGAAACAGCCGTCACCACTCGATCCATCGTCACGGAATCTGAACAAACACCCGCTGAGAATGCTAATGCTCCGGACAATTCACCCCGTAGCGGCAATGCAGAAGACGCGATTGCCATCCAGCCTATTATTGTCACGGCTGAACCTGAAACCACGCTGCCCGAGGCAGCTGACTCAACTGTAGACAGCGATCTGTCACAAAGCATTGAGCGTCCTGCCGTCGAGCCTCGCAGCATCCCGGATGGGGAAGTCGACGATAAGGTATTATTTTCTATCATCGGCCGAAATTAGATAACACCACAAACAACAATAAGGATTGATCGCTATGATTCATACCCAGCTTTTTTTGCGCCTTGTCACGTTAACACTCATTACCCTGTTTACACTTAACCTGAATGTTGCATCTGCCGCGCAGAATGAGGAATCGACCGCCATGGGAATGGTCACTGGTCCGCTCACCGGCACCTACATTCGCATTGGACAGGATATTGCCAGTGTCGTTGAAAAGTTTGGCCTTAATGTCGATGTCAAAGAATCACGTGGTTCAATTGACAATATCAAACGCATTAACAGCGCCGAAAATGCCGGTATAGGCATTGTCCAATCGGATCTTCTCGGCTATCTGCGCCGCTCCAAAGACCCGGAAATTCGGGCCATGGCCGATAATCTGCGCATGATGTTCTCATTCTATAATGAGGAAATCCATGTGTTGGCACGCAAAGACATCCACACCTTCAAGGATCTGGCGGGTAAACGCCTGATCATAGGCTCCGAGGGTAGCGGCCACTGGCTGACGGCCATGAATCTGCTGGCCATGCTGGATGTACAACCGGGACAAATGCTGCGCCTGTCGCCAACCGATGCCGTTGTTGCCGTGCTGCGTAATCGCGCAGATGCCATGATTTTTGTTGGAGGCAAACCGGTTCGCCTGTTTAACAATCTGGAAGACCTGCAAAGCATCAACGCCCCGGAATATCAGGCCCTGCTGGAGGAAGTTCACTTCGTGCCGCTGAATGATCTTCGCATTTATGAGGAATATAGCCGCTCGGAAATCACACCGGACGACTACAATTTTGTCACCGAGCCGGTACCTACGGCAGCCGTGACTGCCGTGCTGGTATCGTATGATTTCTCGGCCAATACCGACTATGCGAAAAAACGCTGTGAAGCACTTGGCAAGATTGGCCATTCCCTGCGCAATAACTTGCCCTTGCTGCAGGAACAGGGGCATCCGAAATGGAAAGAAGTTACCCTGAATCAGGATGTGGCGGGCTTATGGGAAAAAGATAGCTGCGTCGAGACCTACAAACCGGCCAATATTGCCTCCAACCCGATTGAAAAAGAACTGCTGCGCTCCATCAAAACACGTTGGTAAGGAAGAAGATAGCGGTTGATCAGGCCGCTTCCAGTGCGCGGGCTTCTTCGTCGCTCATCGGCTCATACACCTCAATGCCAAGACGCTGCCAGATTTCCTGTGCCAGTGCTTTGACCTCCGTCGCAGCCACACTAGACGGCTGTGTCTCCGTAACGCAGCGCCCTTCAAGCAGGGCAGAAGCAAAGGCCACGCGGTTGCCCAACCGGTGTTTCGCCAGGTTGGGCAATTCTTTTGCCATAGTCGTTGCCAGTTTAGAATTAGCCGTGACACGATTCAGTATCAGCATCGCATCCACCTTGTCGCGCTCGGCCAGTTCAATCGTTGCCTGCGTTGCCCACACATCGGTCGGGCTTGGTTGAACAGGGATCACCACCAGATCGGCATTGCGAATCGCGGTTTTCGCCTCTGTTTCCGTATGCGGTGGGCTATCGATGATGATAATATCATGCACCCGTTTGAGGCGGGAGATTTCACTCCCTACCCGCCACCCGGATAGTGCGACAAAGGTGAGGCCGGTAAAGCCCTCTCCATAGCGCTCCTCTCGCAACTGATGCCACTGTGTTAGGCTCCCTTGCGGATCAATGTCCAGCACGGCAACACGCTGACCTCGCTGACTCAGCGCCACGGCAAGATGGGCAGTGAGGGTGGTTTTTCCCGCTCCCCCTTTTTGCTGGGCTATGGTAATGACCTTATGTGTCATTATGACCTCCACCAATAATTGTCATGCCGAACTATATAACATGATATAGTGTATTATTACCTCATTAACACAATATATAGATAATGTCTAACCATTCAGCACCTACGATCGTCTCCGCAACCAACGACCATATCGCCAGCGCCGCATCGCGACTTCAACAAGGCGGACTGGTTGCTTTTCCGACGGAAACCGTCTACGGGCTGGGTGCCAACGCCACCAATGATGAGGCCGTACACAAGATTTTTCGCGCCAAGAGGCGACCAGAACACAACCCGTTGATTGTCCATTGCCATGATGTCGTACAATTGGAACCGGAGACCATCCTCACTCCGGATGCCTTAGCGCTGGCATCTGCATTCTGGCCTGGCCCACTCACGCTCGTGCTGCCGCGCGCAAAAAACTGTCGCCTCTCGCCTCTGGTCAGTGCGGACGGAGATACGGTAGCCGTGCGCATACCGGGCCATCCCGTAGCACGACAATTATTAGCCGACGCACAGCGGCTCATTGCCGCCCCCAGCGCCAACCGATCTGGTGAAGTCAGTCCGACAAGTGCGGCACATGTCGCAGCATCATTGCCGGATATCGACGCTCTGATTCTCGATGGCGGCCCTTGCCCGGTCGGCATTGAATCGACCGTCGTTGATTTAACCGCTCTCACCCCCATCATTTTGCGCCCTGGCAGCATCACCCTGGAGATGCTCCGCCCATATCTGCCAACATTAACATATCAGGCATCCCAATCCAGCGCTGGCGGGACCCTCCGTTCTCCCGGACTCCTCACCAGCCATTATGCACCAAACCTGCCGGTACGGCTCAACGCCACAAGCCTGGAACCGGGCGAAGCACTGCTAGCCTTTGGTGAACTAACGGGTGCATTGTCAGATATATCATCGCCAATGCGCAATCTCAGCCCAACTGGCAATCTCGCGGAAGCTGCACGGTCTCTTTTTCGTTATTTGCGCGAATTAGATCAGTTGGAGGTGACAGGCATCGCTGTCATGCCCATTCCCGACAAAGATATTGGCCTGGCGATCAATGATCGGCTGCGCCGCGCCGCCGCGCCGCGATCATAAGCTATCATCTCCTGCATGATGTTGTCGCATTTTGTCATTGACCCGGCTGGCAATAACCCACACTATGCATTTGTATTGTTATATCAGCACACTATGAGAAATGATGCCTCTGCGGAGGTGTCAGTGGAAGACAGCCTATGAGCCTGCTTCACCCACATCAGGATGCACAACCCAGCATGCTCCCGCTCGACGAATGGCCGGAGCAGCCGGTATTTGCATCGCTTGATTTAGGCACGAATAATTGCCGTATGATGATTGCCAGGCTGGAGGGTGAGCGTGTCCGTGTGCTGGATGAATTCAGCCGCGCAGTTTGTCTGGGAGAAGGGCTAAGCAAGCGGGAGGAATTGCAGGAAGACGCCATGCAGCGCACGATGGAGGCTCTTCAGGAATGTGCGCTTCGCATTAAAACCCATCATGTAACAGAATCGCGGCTTATTGCGACCGAGGCCTGCCGCAAAGCCACAAATGGGCAGCATTTTCTCAAACGCATCAAAAAAGAAACCGGTCTCGACCTGAAAATCCTGTCGCATAAAGACGAAGCCGTGCTCGCTTTTTTCGGCTGCGCCCCGCTACTGGATGAACAGACCGACTATGGCGTGATGCTTGATATTGGCGGCGGCAGCACCGAAATTCTACTGGTCAATATTCAACAGCCGCTGGAACCAAAGATCAGCGGGTGGCAGTCATTTCCATTTGGTGTGATGACGCTCAGTGAACAAGAGCAAGCCGATGATATGAATGCCAGCAGGTTTAATGCACTGGTTGACGAACTCATCCCCGGCTTCGCTGCCTTTGCTGAAGAACATCACCTATTGGAACTCAGCCAGAATTATCGCATGCAGATGGTGGGCTGCTCCGGTACCGTCACCACGCTTGGATGCATCCACCGCCAATTAGATCGTTTTGATCGCCAGCAGATTGATGGACTGACACTGGATCAGCAACAGATACGTAGCGCCATTCAAACCATTCGCCGCATGTCCTCGGCGCAGCGTGCGCAGCATCCCTGCATTGGCGCAGATCGTGCACCTTATATTCTTGCTGGTAGCGCAATTCTCACCGCGGCCGTGCAAGCACTGAATATGCCGCAAATCACCGTAACTGGTCGCGGCGTACGCGAGGGGATTATTTTCTCCATCGTCAAAAAATACCTGCATCGTGATGATCAATCGCATGCCTAAAGACCCGTCATCAGGCTCAGGAAAGCGACGCAATCGACGCCCGGCATCACGCCTGAAACAGGCGGAGCATGATCCGCGCATGAAACATGAAAAGGTGAGTACCGCGCGCGGCCGCAAACTGGCATCGACCCGCTGGCTTCAGCGCCAGTTCAATGATCCATATGTCGCCAAAGCGCGCGATAGCGGCTATCGCTCACGAGCCGCGTTTAAATTGCTGGAACTGCAGGAACAATTTCGTCTACTGCACGCCGGAATGTGTGTAGTTGATCTGGGAGCGGCTCCCGGAGGCTGGACACAGGTAGCTGTTGCCCTCACCCAGGCGGAACAGGAACGTGGTGCCGTGGTCGCATTGGATTTACTGCCGATGGACCCGATCAGTGGTGCCTCCATCTTGATGCAGGATTTCATGACGGACGATGCACCAACTCAGATCATGAACGAGCTCAAAGGACGCAGTGCCGACATCGTTCTCAGTGACATGGCCCCCTCATTCACAGGGCACCGCCAAACGGATCATTTACGCAACATGGCATTGGTCGAAGCCGCACTGGAACTCGCGGAACACGTGTTGGCTCCGGGAGGATGTTTTGTGGCCAAAATCATTCAGGGCAGTGAAGATAACACCTTAGCACAACGGTTGCGCCAACGATTCAGGCAACTGGATTATGCCAAGCCGCCTGCCAGTCGCGATGATTCCTCGGAACGGTTTGTCATAGCCCGTGATTTTCAAGAGCAATCGAACCGGCCATAACACCAAAAATGACATGACAAATACCGGAAATAAGCCTACAAAGCCGTGCAACTTTAAAATATGATATAGATGTTGCACCATGGCGAAAGATTCCGCGTCTTCCATACCCCAAGCCCTCACCTTCGATGATGTGCTGCTGGTGCCGGATGCGTCCGATATACTGCCGGCCGACGTCAATGTCGCCAGCCATATTACTCATAATATTCAGCTTGGCATTCCCTTGATTTCAGCAGCAATGGATACGGTTACCGAAAGTCGCCTGGCCATTGCCATGGCGCAACATGGCGGCATTGGCTGCATTCATAAGAACCTGACGCCCGAGGCTCAAGCCAACGAAGTCCGCACGGTGAAAAAATTTGAATCCGGCATGGTGGTGAATCCTGTCACCATTGCTCCCGACGCCACACTGGCCGATGCGATGGACATCATGCTTAGCCAGGGTATTTCCGGTATCCCGGTCGTTGAAAAAGGCGGCAAACTGGTTGGCATGCTCACAAACCGCGATGTCCGCTTTGCAGACAATCCGCGCCAACCGGTCAAAGAACTGATGACACATGAAAACCTGGTCACCGTCAAAGAGGGTGTCGATCGGGAAGAAGCCAAACGCCTGCTGCATCAGCACCGTATTGAAAAACTAATTGTAGTTGATGATGCCTATCGCTGCATCGGTCTGATCACTGTCAAAGACATCGAAAAATCACAGCAGTTTCCTCAAGCCGCCAAGGATAAATATGGCCGCCTGCGTGTCGCCGCTGCGACAGGGACAGGCGAGAATGGATTGGAGCGTGCCAGCGCATTGGTCGATGCGGAGGTGGATCTGATTATTGTGGATACGGCGCATGGTCACTCGTCAGGTGTGATAGAGACAGTACGGCAGATCAAAAAACGTCATGGCAGCGATATACAGGTCGCGGCAGGCAATATCGCCTCGGCCGCTGCGGCTGAAGCGCTCATTGATGCGGGAGCTGATGTCGTCAAGGTCGGTATTGGCCCGGGCTCCATCTGTACCACGCGTATTGTCGCGGGAGTCGGCGTACCGCAATTGACAGCCATTCAGAATGTCGTGCCCATTTGCCGTAAGCATAACATACCGCTCATCGCCGATGGCGGCATCAAATATTCCGGCGATGTCGCCAAAGCCATCGCTGCCGGTGCCGATTGCGTGATGATCGGCTCACTCTTTGCCGGCACAGAAGAAAGCCCCGGAGAAGTTATTCTCTACCAGGGGCGTTCCTATAAATCCTATCGCGGCATGGGCTCGGTGGGGGCCATGGCTCGCGGCTCGGCAGATCGTTACTTTCAGGATGACATTAGCGACGCCTTAAAACTGGTGCCGGAAGGCGTTGAAGGGCGCGTTCCATTCAAAGGCCCGGCCAGCGGGGTGATCCATCAGTTGATTGGAGGGTTGCGCGCCTCCATGGGCTATACGGGCAATGCAACTATCGACGCCATGCAGCACAATGCCCAGTTCGTTCGCATCACTCCGGCAGGCCTGCGTGAAAGCCATGCGCACGACATCACCATTACCCGCGAAGCACCTAATTACCGGCTGGAAAGTTAATTAACGCTGTTTAGTTGATTCGCGGTCATTTTCCTGATTACTGCTCATGAGCAGTAAAGGCGTTGCAACGCTTGCTACTACTCCGGCCACACCCAGCAGACGCATCCCCCAATTGGCTTTTTGTTCTTCTCCGTTATTATCTTTACCCCTGAAGGGTTGAAATATGGCAGCAAGACTAGCAATAAAGCCTGTTGCGGATGCGGCCAACAGTAGTTTGTTGTCTTGCGCTTTCTCTACTACGGTTTCTGGGGTATGCTCAAACGTATAGGGCATGTCTACATCCGGCGATGTTAATATATTGGGATATGCCTTGAGAATCGCAGATCTTCCATAATCCCTCTCTGACTGCTTCGGTGCGTTGGTGACAATGGTTATTGGTGCGTCGGTATGTGCCACTGCTTGCCACAAGCGATCGCTTTCACTTTCAGGGTAGATTTGCGTTATTCTCCTACTGCTATTTACAGGCTCTGCCACGTCAATTTGTTGACTTTGATTTACAAAGCTTCTGCTTTCCCATTCTGTAATTACGCCATACCCTTCCGTTTGTCGTCCTTCTGGAAGGACCTTATCGGAGTCTATTTCCGGAAATGCAGGAAGCACATAATCATCAAATAGCAGCTGAAAATCAGCTTCATCCGGATAGGTTGGTATATCGGCCGGGTCCACAGGCTGCCGGGCAAAAAAAGCATAGACGCCGTCATGGGGCCTTCCGGGATTTGTTTCTGTTCTTGTCAATGTCTCTGTATGATATCGCTCGTCGTCTATCATGGCATGATGATAGGCGTACATCGCGTAAATCACGAACTCATCGGTCTTGATCAGGTAGAAGCGTTTATCCTCTGACAAGTCACGACGAGGGAACTCTTCATGAGGCGCATGCACCATCGTGCGTGCCGACATTTCTCCCCATAGAAAATTAGCATAATCACCTATTTCCATTCCATCAGGCGTTGCCCGGACAGCATACCCATGATTATTATCATGCGCGAGTACATAGGGTGCCCATTTTGTTTGTTGTTTTTCTGGCATGCGTTCAGGTTAGCGTCATTATTTTATCTGATTAGTCATAGCATCATATCAATCTCACTTCATCTGTTTATTAAAGTTGTAACACATGCAGAATAATGCCCGTATCCAGGCCGTGATTGAGTTACTCGAGCAACTGGAACAATCCAGCCTGCCGGCTGATTTATGCTTCCGCCGCTACACCGCCAAACGCCGCTATATTGGGTCAAAAGACCGCAGAGAAATTGCATCCTGTTATTATGGCATCATGCGACAGCGCGGCCGTTTAACATGGCATCTGGCACAACACGCATTATCGGCCAGCCCTCGCCTTCTTTGCTTCGCCTTTCTTCTGCTGCAGGAACGGGTTGACGACATCGCCACCATCTGTGATGGGCACCCACATAGTCCGCCTCCTCTCAACACAATGGAGGAAGAGGGATTGGCGGCACTCAAGGCCAGCCACAGGAAGCATGAGGGTTCAATGCCGCATGCCGCACGCGCCAACCTGCCGGGCTGGCTCTATAGCATCATTGAGAGCCAGTATAGAGATGACACCGGCCGTCTGCTTGATGCCATGGCCACAGAAGCCCCCGTCATGCTACGTTGTAATCAGACAAAACGCAGCCGTGAACAGGTGTTGGCCATACTGGCTGAGGAGCATATCGAGGCCACGGCGGACCCGCACGGGCCGGATGCCATCAGCATTACCACTCGCCAGCCACTGCAATCCAGCCGCGTGATGAAAGAAGGCTTGGCAGAAATTCAGGACACCTCTTCCCAACTGGCAATCCGTGCCTTGGCTGTGCAGCCCGGCTGGACAGTGCTGGATTATTGTGCCGGTGCTGGTGGTAAAACCCTGGCGCTGGCCGAGGCCATGCAGCACCAAGGCCATATCATTGCTTATGATACCGACCCCAAACGCATCGAACGCCTGATGGCACGCGCCCATCGCGCCGGATGCGATCAGATGATAAGCCCGATCCATGGCGAAAATGAAAGCGCCAGACTCATGCCCTACCGTGCTAAAGCAGAGCTGGTTCTAGTCGATGCCCCCTGCTCCGGTAGTGGCACCTGGCGGCGCAATCCCGAGCTTCGCTGGCGCCACAGCCAGAAGGATTTGGCACGGTTGATAAGTATGCAGCGAGAAATTCTCGCCCATGTCTGGGACTATGTGAAACCGGGCGGCATGATGGCCTATATGACCTGTTCTCTGCTTGACAAAGAAAATATTGAGCAGGGAGAATGGGTTCTTCAAAACCTACCGGATATTAACCCTTGCGCAGTTGACAAGAAGGCCAATAGTGAGGAAATATCACCATGTTTTTGGGGGAAATCCGGCATGTTAGCATATTTTCAATGTTTTCCGCATATACATGATATGGACGGATTTTTCATGTGTGCGTTTCAGCGCGCGCAGCAATCATAGCAAATCCTGACATGAGGCAGCTACCTTGCGATCAATCAGACTGTTCTTCCGGCGCTTGCTCACCGAGCGCAAGATCGTGGTTATATCACATAACCGGGTGAGTAATGTGCCCCTCAGCAGCAAACTGCAGGTGCTATCCGGCGTTGCGTTAGCTGGGTTTATCGGCTGGATGGCCTATGCGACGCTGGTCTATTTCAATTACACAATCGTTTTGATCGATAAAGAATCTCAGATCGCCGCAGAAAAAGACCGCAATGTGGTGCTCAGTGAGCATTATGCCATGCTACAACGCGACTTGCTGCGTCTAGCGGAGAATCCGGAAGATAAGAAAAAGACGCAATATGAAAACTATTTCCTAGAGCAATATGCCGCGCAGGACGTCATTCACGATGAAACCACATTAGTCGATCGCATTACCTATCTGGAAGATAGGCTGTTAATGCTGGAAAATTATCGCCAGGACTTTCTGGATTCACTTGGTGAACGCACCTATGCAGATATTGAAGAATTGAAAAAAATCATCAGCATGACCGGTGTGGAAGTGCCGGACTTTAAAGCCTATCGCAACATCCAGAAACAGAACAAAGAAGCCAAATCAACGCCGGAAGATGGGGAGAGTGTCAATCAAGGCGGCCCTTTTATTGGTTACAGTGATGAACTGGGACAATATAACGAACCAGAGGTCGTTGATGGGTTGATTGAACTGGCTGTGCTCAATGATATCCTCAACGCTATGCCGCTGGCCAACCCAACCAAGGGCGCACGTATTACCAGCCATTATGGGCGGCGCCTCGACCCCTTCACCAAGAAACGTGCCATGCATTATGGCCTGGATTTTGCCGGGCCCGTCGGCACCAAAATCGTTGCCACCGCCCCCGGCAAAGTGGTTCACGCAGGCCGCAAGGGAGCCTATGGCCGCCTGGTCGAGATTGATCATGGTCATGGATTCAAAACTCGCTATGGCCATTTGAGTAAGATTTATGTTAAAAAGGGTGAACAGGTAACATTGGGGCAGGAAATCGGCGTGCAGGGCAACTCAGGTAGAAGTACAGGTGCCCACCTGCATTACGAAGTGCGCTTCAATAACAAGCCTTTAAACCCTTATAAATTTGTGAAAGCAGGCAAGCATGTTCCTGAAAAAGTCCGGCCAGAATCCTGATACCGCTAAAATCGGCAAACCACCGAAAGATGCGATTCCGTCGTTGATTTCCAACGATATGAACATCCTCGGCAACCTGATCAGTGACGGTTACATCGACATTAATGGCCACATTGATGGCAATATCAAATGCCTGTCACTCACAGTGCGCGAAAGTGGCATGGTCAAAGGCGACGTCGTGGCAGATACGGTCAAAATTCAGGGTGAGATTAGTGGCCTGATCAAGGCGCGTCACGTCCATCTGACCAAAACAGGCCGTGTGCGAGGCGTCATTATGCATGAATCGCTCACCATTGATGATGGTGCTTTTGTTGATGGACAATGTAAACGTGTCGAGCGCATTACGAATAATAGCAACGCAAAAACCGATAAAAATGTGTTTGCCTCCCCATCTCCTGCACCGGGCGCACCAGCCGCAACGCAGCATACATTAGGAGCAAACAGCGCGCCGAATACACCTCCCACACTGGCAGACACGCTGAAACCGGCGGCAAAACCTTCAACATCCCTTGATAGTCAGCCAAAGACACAATCAGCCTCGCCAGAATTGAACGAATCGGAAGCGGAACTGATTGAAAATTTCAAATTGGTGAAAGACCCGAAGCCGGCGGAAGCCGCTTCCTCCTGAACATAGTTGCATGTTAAATGCATCTGATATCAAGCGAACGATGCGCATGCATGGTGGCTAACTCAGTAAAATCATGGCAGCAATGCCAAGAAACGCCAAAAACCCGATCACATCCGTCACCGTCGTTAAAAACACACTGGAAGAAATGGCAGGATCCGCCCCCATACGGGCGAGACCGAGTGGTATCAGCGCCCCTGAGCATCCAGCGACGGTAAGTGTCGCGACCGTCGCGAGCGCAAACACCATTGCCAATGTGATGTCCTGATACCACAATAACACCGCCACCCCGGTGATGATGGCAAACGCCAGGCCATTGACGAACCCAACCAGCGTTTCCTTTCCCACCACACGCCACGCATTCACATCGGTCAATTCACGTGTGGCAATCGCCCGCACAGCCACCGTCACGGTTTGGGTACCGGCATTGCCGCCCATTGATGCAATAATGGGCATAAGCACTGCCAGCGCCACCATTTGATCAATCGCATCATCAAATTGCGCAATAACCAGAGACGCCATAATGGCGGTTAACAGATTGATGAACAGCCAGGGAAAACGACGTCTGACCGTCTC
Organism: uncultured Rickettsiales bacterium; assembly: GCA_964435165.1. Classification (GTDB taxonomy): domain Bacteria; phylum Pseudomonadota; class Alphaproteobacteria; order Rickettsiales; family RI-342; genus CAYSXY01. Next base: position 60,496 of record CAYSXY010000003.1, on the reverse strand, counting down.
ATGTAAGGCAGAAAACAGATCGCTTTCACCAACCCCACCCATGCGGAGTAAATCTTCATCCGCCTCTTCTTCGATGACATCGGCGATATCATCAATCGTAATCATCCCATGAATACGTCCCTGTTCGCTCACAACCGGCGCACTGGCCATCCCATATTTTTTGAAGAGGTGCGCCACCTCCTCCTGATCCATATTCAGTGGGATCGTATGCGGGCCGGGTGTCATCAGCGACTCAACACGCTCTTTACGTTGCGCCCGAATGATACGGCTCAACAGCACACTCCCGACAGGGCGTCCTCGCGCATCCACCACGAAAATAGAATAGAAATCATCCGGAAGTTGCTCGTGCTTCCGCAAATAATCAATCACGTTACCCACCGTCCAGTAATGGGGGGCCAGCACCATTTTCTTGCGCATAAGCCGACCGGCGCTACCCTCGGGATAGGATAGCCCTTCTTCGAGCATATCGCGATTTTGCTCGGGAAATGCCTGTAAAATCTGCTGCTGGTCAGCTTCCTCAAAATCCTCAAGGATACTGACCGCCTCGTCAGTCTCCAGCCCTCCCAGCATTTCAGCGGTCGCATCCGGGCCTAGATGCGCAACCACCTCTTCCGTTACATCAATATCCAGATGGCTTAGAATATGAGGATCAAAATCGTCTGCCAGTACATCGAGTAGCTGCTGACGCTGCTCACCGGAGAGCATATCTAAAATATAGGCCTGATCCGCTGCGTGAAAATCGGTCGTAGCGCAGCGCGCTGTTTCCGTATCCCCAATATCCAGCGCATCACGAATACCACGAATGTCATCCTTGCTTACTCCATAGGGACGATTATCTGCCATGGAATCAGATACAACAGTACCGTCAGCATTCATGGTGTTATCAGAGCCTTCGGGATGCGATGACGGATTCTCCTCGGCCATACCCAATCCTTTCCTCTATCAACGTGCCACGATCCCTGATAAATCGCTGTGCTATACTGTGAGAAGGCGGTGCAGGGTCTGACATACCCTTTACACTCGGAAACTATATAAAAAAAGGCCCTGGTGAGGGCCTGTTATTGGAGCGGGCGAAGAGATTCGAACTCTCGACCCCAACCTTGGCAAGGTTGTGCTCTACCCCTGAGCTACGCCCGCTTAAGCATTGATGGCAACATAAGCCGTTTTTTTTTCTTTGCAAGCCCCCAATGCATTGCGTAGATCAATAAAGCATACAAAATACCGCCCTCACCGACGATGATGCAAAGGAGCCGTGCCTATGACAAAACCATCACAGCACATTCATCCCAAATTACTGGAAATATTAGTCTGCCCTCTCACCAAATCACCATTGGACTATGATGAAGCGGCACAGGAACTGATCAGCGTTAAGGCAGGACTCGCCTACCCCATCCGTGACGGTATTCCCATCATGCTGCCGGATGAAGCACGCAAACTGGATTCGGCATGAGCCGCCGCACACCACCGTATCATGCTGGCGAGGTGTATTTTGAAATACGACAAATTGGCCAGTATCTGCGAGTCAATGCCATTGATGCACACACCGGCGTTGAAGTAACCGTCTCAGGCCCGGTCACCGTTCATTCTGAATCCGTACTCAAAGACCTGGCGCTAAAAAAATTACACTACCGGCTTCAAAAAAGCGGCCAGACGACGTAATCGTCATCAGCACAAAGGTAACTCAATTGCCGATCATGTCCTTCAAATGCGCTTTATGTTCAACAAATTCACCTGCTTTGAGGCGCTGCATGTAGCTCTTCACTTCCCGCCGCAAGATACCCTGCAGGAAGTAGAGCCCTAAAATATTAGGCACCGCCATCATCAAGATCATCAAATCGGAAAAAGTCAGCACCACACCAAAATTAATGACCCCGCCAACAAAAGTCGCTGTACAGAAAATCACATGGTAAATCCCAATGCGCTTGGGGCCGAACATATAGACCCAGGCATTTTCACCATAATAACTCCAGGTGATCATGGTCGAATACGCAAAGAGAATAATACAAATAGACAGAACAACAGGGAACCAGTCCACCACGGTTGCAAAAGCAGCGCTGGTCAGGCGCGCACCGTCTGCATTGATCGTCTCATCCGCATAAACACCGGTAACCGTAATCACAATTCCTGTCATGAGGCAGATCACCATCGTATCAATAAATGGCTCCAATAGCGCAACGCAACCCTCGCGCACCGGCTCTTTGGTTTTCGCCGCCGCATGGGCAATTGGCGCCGAGCCAACCCCAGCCTCGTTTGAGAAGGCAGCACGACGGAAGCCCATAATCAACGCACCGATCATTCCGCCACCTGCCGCTTGCCAATCAAAGGCTTCCGAAATCATGGTGCCCAGCGCTGTCGGCACAAATTCAGCATTACTTACCAGCACCACCAGGCATGCGGTGACATAAATCAGCGCCATCAATGGCACAATTGCCTCCGCCACATTGGCAATACGTTTAATACCGCCAATCAACACGAAGCCAACGCCAACGGCCAGTACGAGCGCAATCAACCAATCCAGATCGCTGATAGACCCGAACGTGTTGGTCATCATCGCCACTGATTGATTAGACTGGAACATATTGCCGCCACCAAGCGACCCGCAAAGACAGCAAATAGCAAAAACAATGGCCAGAAATTTACCGAACCGTGGCCAGTTCAGCTCACGCAATCCCTCTTCCAGATAATAGAACGCCCCGGCGCGTACCTTGCCATGCTCATCAATGTGACGGAATTTATGCCCCATGGTCACTTCGGAGAATTTCATCGACATCCCGAAGAACCCGGCAATCATCATCCAGATCACCGCTCCCGGCCCGCCAAGCGACACGGCAACGGCTACCCCGGCAATATTTCCTAAGCCGACAGTCGCAGATACAGCCGCCGACAAGGCCTGAAAGTGCGTCACCTCTCCAGGGTCATCCGGACTGGAATAGGTGCCTCGTACAACCTTGAGCGCATGCCCAAACAGGCGAATATTGACGAAACCAAGCCGCAAGGTGAAAAACACACAGCCAACGATAAGCCATAATACTACGGCTGGAAATCCAACAATCTCGTAAAAGAGTACGGCTTCCATCCAACCGACAAACACCTCAAAGCCTGCCTCAAACCCGTCAACCAATGCTGAATCGATGCGCGATTCTTCCTCTATAATCTCATAAGGCTGATCCGGATAAGGCGGCTCAAGTTCCAGTTCCTGCATCCCCTCCCCCACTTCCTCAGGGGCGCCTGAACGAGAATCTGATGCATTTTCTGGTGTTGTTACACCCTTCTCTGAACCGCTATCTGCCTGTGCATAGGCAAAAGATGTCGAGAACAACAAGAATAGGAGAAAAAACAAGAGGGCGCAAAAAGAAGGCTGAAATAGGCGAAATAACATGCTAAAAATACACTGTGTGATGAGTCAGTAATGGTGAAAGATGAGTAGTTTAGTTTGAGATCAAGCGCAAGGCATTTACCTTTTTTAAAGTAATAACCCTCATCTGTGGATTAGGCGATTTGTAACGTTTCTTTGCGTATACTGTCAAAAATCTGTCACCATGGCATGGTAAATATTAACCTAGCTATTGTAACTGATATCAACATTTAGGAGTTAGACATGATTACAAGTATCAAAGCTAAATTAAACACAATCGATAAATGGCAAGCAGCCGTCTTTTTCAGCTTCCTGGCACTCATTGCCATGGCACCGCAAATGGGCGCTGTTGCACAGACCTTTAACGAAAGCCTCTGTGCTGCCATTGGATATATTACGGGTCCAACCGGTAAAGCCCTGGCAACCATTGCGATTATTATCGTCGCACTGATGGCAATGTTAGGTCGTCTGCAGTGGATGACGGTGATTATCATCATCGTTGGTATTGCCGGTCTGTTCGGCGCTCCAGAAATTGTGAACGTCGTATTTGGTGAGAACCCGTGCTAATCGCTAGGATTTAATTGGGAATTCTGTTTATGCAGACTCATCAATTACACCAACAACTCAGCAACGCCATCGTCTATTCGGTGGCGTTGCTACTCTTTTGTTTTACACTGATGGTTCCGGATCAGGCGCACGCCATTCAGGCAAGTATTTGTAAGGTGGTGAACCTTGTGCGTGATGACATCGGCCCACCCGTTGCCAGTGCTGCCATTATCGCCCTGGCGCTGATGGCCATGTTTGGCCGCGTCACCTGGGGTTTAGTGTTAACCACCAATATCGGCATCGGCATCATTTTTTCGGCTGCTGAGATTGCCGCCACGCTCACGGGCAAAGCCGCAGCCTGTTAAGGCGAACATCCAATTTCGCTTAATATGTCGGTAATGTCATGAAATAAATGATTCATGACAACCTTTCAGTAACAGCTTCCGATTATACTCAAATACGGTATATTTTTTAACTCGTTCGCGTATCTCACATGCTTATGCAAGCTGGCGCTTCACCCCATACGCAGTCGCAAGCAACAAAAGATACGAATGAAGTCAACGCTGCAGACTTCATTCCCTATTGTTGTCATTATGACAAAGCCACCGTTCTGACCAAGAACGGTGAATTACTTCAAACCATTAAAATTACCGGATTCTCATCAGAAGATGTGAGTCAGAAAAAAATTCCACTGCGTGAAGCGGTGCGCAAAGCAATTTTCGGCAGCGTGGATTCTAAATCCTACGCCCTGTGGTTTCATACCTTTCGCCGCCGCAAAAGCCTGGATCCCGGCGGTGAATTCCCCCCCGGATTTTCTCATTACCTGGATAATCGCTGGCGGGAGCTGAATCAGTGGGACAAAAAATATGTCAACGAGCTTTACATTACCGTCGTACGAGAGGGGCAAAACGCCAGCATTACCAACCCGGCACAATTTATGCGCGCCCTGGTGCCCGGACTTGATCGTAAAAACAGGCTCAACTTTCTGGAAGAAGCACATCGCTGCCTGGATAACACAGTCTCCAAGATGCTGCATTCATTACAGGAGTTTGGCGCAAGGCGGCTGGAAATCGTCGATCGCAATGGCATCTATCATTCTGAGATGATGGAATTCGTCAGCAAAATCATCAACCTGCAACAAGAACCGTTTCCGGTCGGCAATCAGGACGTATCGAGACAATTACCAAGTCACCAGTTATTTTTCGGCTTTAACCGTTTTGAAGTACGTGGAGCGACTGGCCGTCACCATGGTGCCGTAATGACCATCAAGGAATATCGCGAGCTCGCCTTAAATTCACTGGATCAGTTTTTACAGCTGCCAATGGAATTTATTATTTCCCAGTGCATTGATTTTATTAACCCCAAACGGGTCAAATCACATTTCGTCTATCAGAAAAAAATGAACAGTATGGCCGAGGAGTCTGAGCTTGCCAAAGACTCAGGCCTGGATGATATCCTCAATAGTGACCGTGGCCATGAAATTGATTATGGCGAAAATCAGATCAATATCATGATGCTTAATGACAGTGTAGAATCATTGGAAAAAGACGTCACCCACGCCTTTAACACCCTCAAAAATCTGGGCATCGTTGCCATGCGCGAAGATTTGCGGATGGAAGAATGCTACTGGTCCATGCTTCCGAGCAACTTTGCCTTTGTTAAACGACTCAAACCAATCAATACGGCGCGCATCGCGGGATTTGCATCCCTGTATAACTTTCCTGCCGGGCAGGTAAACGGCAATCTGTGGGGCCCGGCCACCACGATTTTTTACACGGCTGCTCGTACTCCCTATTTTTTCAACTTTCACAATGGTGATAACGGCCACACCACGATTATAGGCCCCTTCGGCTCCGGTAAAACCGTTATGCTCAATTTTTTATGCTGCCAGGCACGCAAATATGACTGCCGATTATTTTTCTTTGATAAAGAGCGTGGCTCGGAAGTCTTTATTCGCGCAATAGGCGGCGAGTATCACAAGCTGGTGATCGATTCCAAAGCCGGAAAGCTGACCATGAATCCGCTATTACTGGCAGATAGTGATCAAACACGTGGGTTTCTGGCCGAGTGGCTCTGGTCCATGTTAACAAGTAGCGGCGAATATCTGGATGAAGAAGAATTTGCCGTATTACATGAAGCCGTAGCCCATTGCGCTGAGATGCCGGAGGAACAAAAAAGACTAACCACCATTGCACATTTCTTTCAACAGCAGGGAGCATCACGATTATATAAGCTGCTTCAACCCTGGCATGGAAATGGCCAGTTCGCCTATTTATTCGATCATCCGGTGGATAATCTTGATCTGAATGGGATGGCTTATGGATTTGAAATGGGCAACATCATCCGTGAAAACGGCCCGTTAAAACCCGCTCTGGAATATTTATTCTATCGCATCAGCCTGATGTTAGACGGAACACGCACCATGATGGTGCTCGATGAAGCCTGGGAAATGCTGGATAATGAGCTGTTTGCCCCTAAAATCCATGCCTGGCTGGATTTATTGCAAGCAAATAATGCCATGGCCATTTTGGCAACCGAAAGTGTAGAGGATGCAAGCGAAAGTGCCATCAGCCAGGATATTATGCGCCATATCAGCACCGAAATTTACTTTCCCAACCGCCTTGCAACCCCGGCTTACCGGGAAGTGTTTGGACTGACGCAGGTTGAATATGCACTACTTAACCGTATGCGCAGCGATGAACGACAATTCTTACTCAAACACGGTGGAAAAGCCGTTGTTTCATCGCTCAATCTGGCAGAAGCACCTGATTTACTCGCCGTTCTGTCATCCACAGAAGAGATGATACAACTCTACGACGCCATTATTGAAGAGACGGGAGAAGACCCAATGAACTGGTTGCCGGTATATATCGAAAAATTAACGGGAATGACCATCGGCTGATACCGATGACTCATGCTTTAACCGTGTAAAACCGACATATTCCGCCAGCTAAACACCGTGTGGAGACATGGAATAAATAAAGATGAACACAAAAACATAATTGTAATATTTCAGCGATATAATGGGATATGGTTTCATTTTCCGCCTATGCACATAGAATCATTCGTTTCTGGTCGATAACAACAATATTCTTCGGCATATTGCTGCTTTCTGAACCGGTATTTGCCCAATGTGCGCCCGCGGCATCCGCACCGCCAGATGTACCGATTACCTGTAATATGGTGCCCTTTGGCGTCATTAACGAAACCGATGCCAGTGCCAATGAAGATGGCTTGAAAATCGTTGCACGCGTATTCTCTGCGACCGTTTGTACGATCGAAACCATCATGCGGGAAGTCTTTTACGAACTGTGGATTCAGATCAGTGAATGCATTCAGGAACCGTTAGGTGCCGCCATCGTTCTCTACATCATGGTTGTCGGCATCATGTTTGCCATCGGCATGACACAAATGACCCTGAAAGAAGTCTCAACCAATGTCTTCAAAATTCTATTGGTCTGGCTGTTTGCTACCAATGCCGATTTTGGTATTGATATCATGTACGAATTCTACATGGCCGTGCTCAATGACGGCATTGATATCGTCACTTCCGGCGCCGGCGTCAATTTACTTTGCGAATTACCCGACCCGCTGCCGGCTGATTATAAATTCAGCATCATGCATAACCTGGATTGCCTGGCCAACCGCATTTTTGCTACGAATCAATCGAATGAAAGCGGTCGTCTGCTCACCATGATCACCGGCTTGTTCACCATGAGCAGCACCATTCCGGGCGGCGCGTTGCTCGGCGGCGGCATGGTCTCTATCGCCGTCATGACGTTCTTCGTATTTGCCCGCACGGTTCTTACCTACCTGATTGCCATCGTCGGGCTGACCTTTTATCTGATGCTCGCCCCAATTTTTATCAGCATGGCGCTCTTCAAAAGCACAAATCACATGTTTGAAAAGTGGCTGCAGCAGGTCGTATCCTTTGCATTGCAACCGGTGTTTATCTTTGCCTATCTGATGTTGGCCGAAGCCTATATTGAGAATATTATCGATACCTTCCCCACAGCCGATGATCTTCTGGCACAAACCAATATCCTGGAGCAGGACGCCCATGCCAGTAACGTCAACATCCTGCAGGCTAATGCGGTCTTCATGCTCGATCCGACACAGGACCCCAACACCTGTACTAATTGCTATGTCGACCCAGGCACTACCTGGACCAATGGTGTCGGCGAAGTCAGCCAGGTCATGGCAGGGCTGTTTGCAATGGGGATGTTGAACCTGGCAACCATCACCTTCCTCGATATCGTCCCGGAAGTGGCCAGGCAGTTATCGTCGGCCTCCCGCGCCATTAAAATCGGCGGTGGTAATGTTAGTGAAGGTTCATTCCGTCCCTCCGGTGCTGCAGTCCGTGCACCTGTCATGGATGATGTACCCTTTATGATCCAGGGTATTCAGAACTCACGCGAGGGCGGTGTGCCGGCACTGCAAAATGGCTTGCGAACGTTCCAACATGCCTTTGAACGCGGCCTGACAACACGCTTCTTCCCGAACTGATCATTAGTCCGGTCATCAATTCTGTCACTGAATAACCATCACACATAAAGTCTGAGTATTACGTTGGAATGGTTATAAATTGATCGTCTTCACGGAAAAGAGTGTTAAAAGTAACTATCTACTAACTTTTTATTTCTACTGTTCCCCATAACGCTAGGATAGAATGTGAGTATTGACCCTTGGATTTAAGCAATCTTCGCAGCAAAAAAGCGGAAAACGCCAGTAGCCATAAGCAGGAATCAAAAACCTGGTATGAAGATCGCTACGAAACCATTCGCGTTCAGCGAAACTTTCTTGCTGTGGTCACCCTTGCCTCCTTAATCACAACACTGCTGGCCGCCTGGTCGGTATCGCTGCTGACACCGCAAAAAACAGTAAAGCCATTTGTCATTCAATTTGATGAAAAAACCGGGTACGCCGTCGCCGTACAATCCGAAGATAAGCAATCACTGACCGCCGATGACGCCATCAAACGCTATTTTGTCGTGAAGTATATCAATGCGCGGGAAGGATACGATGCAGCAAGCTTTGAGCAAAAATACCGTATCGTCCAGTTGATGACCGAACAGGGCCTGTTCAGAGATTATAAGCGCAAATTCAACCCGGATAATCCGGATGACCCCATTCAGAAATATGCCCGGCACACGGCACTGAATGTACAGTTCAAATCCATCACCTTTATTACGGAGAACACGGCTCAGGCCCGCATCAAACTATATACGACCGGGGCGAAGCATAAAGATGCAACGGCTGGCGGTATTCCCGATCGTCATATGATCGTCTACATGTCCTTTGAATTTGCCAATATAGAACTTGATCGGGAAGAATTATACATCAACCCACTCGGGTTTTTTGTCACCAGCTATGCGATTGAAGAGGAGGTCGTCTCATCATGATGGTGTCCATTCGATCACTCATCGCCTGTCTGCTTATCACCTTGCCTCTCGGTGCTCATGCCTATCAGGCAAATCACCTCCCGGTGGTATCGGACACGCGTATTAAAACGCTCGTCTACAATCCCAATGAGGTGTTTAACATCACTACACATTTTGGCTTTCAATCCAATATTGAATTTGGCAAATTCGAAAAAGTACGTACCATTTCTGTCGGCGATCAATCAACCTGGCGCATTATCCCCGCCGGTCGCCACCTGTTTATTCGACCGCTTACACATGACACCCGCACCAATATGACGGTGATCACCAATAAGCGCATTTATCAATTTGACTTAATTGCACCACGATTATCGTATGCTTCCTTCCATTTCAATCATGAGGAAGAAGGGGAAGATGCCGCCCAAACGGCTGATATACATCGGAATGCCGAAATCGAAAAAGTGCTGCCCAACCTGTCATATGTCATACGCTTTTACTATCCGGAAGAAGAGTGGGACAGTGTCAGCCAGCCAGTCGCCATGGAAGTTCAGCAACCGGTTATCCCGCAGGCAGTCAATCAAACCTACAACACCAATTATAGCATCAGCGGACAGGGAGTGGCTGCACCGCTGAAAGTCTATGATGATGGGTATAGCACCTATTTCCATTTTGCCCCCAACACCCTGCCGCCGTCTATTTTCCTGGTGGGTGCCGATGGTATCGAAATTCCGGTTCAGCAAAATATGCAGGGCAATATGATCACGATACCCTCTGTCTCATCACGCTATTCCATCCGCAGTGGCAACGAAGTGGTATGTGTCTTTAACGAGTCACTTGCCGCAGGGTTTTAGAGGTTCGTATGAGCAACGAAAATCTACCGCCAGAACAAGATCCGGAGCAGGAGGGCTCAAACGAATTTCCTGAATTTGCAGGAGATGAAGATATCGGGATGCCACCCGATGAAGATAAGCCTGCCGTTGCCAGCGCGCCTGGCAAAACGCTGATTGTCATCATCCTTCTTGCTGTTGTCGGGTTATACGTCATCTATAGCCTGCTTTTCAGTGGCGGGGGTGACGAAGAAGTAGATGAAGATCTCCGTCCCTCCCGAATTTCCACGAGCCGCGGTGAAATTCTTCCGCCCGCACCAACGTCAGGGCGTAATGCGATACCGGAACCACCGCCACCTCCACCGCCACCTCCACCGCCACCACCGCCAGAGATTACCGCAGCGCCGGACAAGGTAGAGTTCCGTGGCCCGGATATGAAAGAACGGCTTAAACGCTGGAAGTCCGATAGCGTGATCATGTCGGAACGTCGTAGCCGCCGGGATCGCGACGATAATGTCCGCCGTCCTGCAGGGTTAGATGATCCAAACTATGCGTTCTCCGACTATATTGAACGTACCTCCGAATCAGACGAAGAGGAATCGGGGCTGGTTGGCGGATTGAATTACGTCATCGGGCAAGGCAAAATCATTGATGCCGTATTGGAAACGGCGATTAATACCGACTTACCAGGCCCCATTCGCGCTGTCGTTAGTCAGGATATATTTGCTGAAGCAGGTGAAGATATCATGATTCCAAAAGGATCGCGATTGCTTGGCACCTATAATGTTGGCATTCGCCGTGGCCAAAAACGCGTTTTTATTGTCTGGACACGCATTATTCGACCTGACGGGGTCGATGTAATGCTCAAATCGCCAGGCGTTGATGCACTCGGCCGTGCTGGCGTTGAAGGTCTCGTAGATAATAAATATATGGAAATATTCTCTGGTGCTGTCCTCATCAGCTCTGTCACGCTTGGAACGGCAACATTGATACAAGCATTAGCCGGGGATGAAGCCAATACAAGAACAACGACCTCGGCAGGCGGTAATACACAAACCGAAGAATCTCCGATGAGTATGGCCTCCGAAGAATTAATGGATAATCTGGGAGCGGCATCAAACCTTCTCTTTGGTAATTTACTACAGTTGATGCCAACCATTACCATTGATCAGGGCACGATTGTAAAAGTCTTCGTTAATCAGGATCTGCGCTTTGCAAGTCCCTATGGTGGCAGGGCCTATTTCGTCCGATGAGCGTTAATGTCACCGCGCTCCAGACATACCTAGCGCCACTGGAACCTTTCTTTGAAGAAGCCGGTGTCAGCGAGATATCCATCAACCGCCCAGGCCAAATCTGGGTAGAAACATTCGGTACGATGCGCGAAGAAAAAGTGCCGGACCTCACTCTGGATCACCTGAAACAAATGGGACGTCTGGTTGCTCAATCGACCGAACAGATGATCAGTGAAGAAAAACCGGTACTCTCCGCAACCCTGCCTGCCGGTTATCGTATTCAGGTCATTTTCCCACCGGCCTGTGAAGCTGGAACGATTGCCATGTCCATCCGTAAGCAAACCATTCTGGATTTCGATCTGGATGATTATGAAGCTTTAGGCGCATTCCAAAGCACCTCGGTTCGCGAAGAAGAAGATAAGGCGAATAAAAGGCTGCGACGCTTGCTTGATGCTGGCGATATTAAGCAATTTCTGATCGAAGCTGTATGTGCGAAAAAGAACATCATTGTCAGTGGCGGTACATCGACGGGTAAAACAACCTTTATGAGCGCCCTGCTCAAAGTCATTCCCATAGAAGAACGCATCATTACCTGTGAGGATGCGCGGGAAATGATGCTGGAGCACCTGCCCAATCGCGTGCATTTGCTGGCCTCAAAAGGGGATCAGGGGCGCTCTAAAGTGAGCATGCAGGATTTAATTGAAGCCTGCCTGCGTCTGCGGCCAGACCGTATCATTGTGGGTGAGTTGCGCGGCGCGGAAGCCTTCAGCTTTCTGCGCGCCATCAACACCGGTCACCCGGGTTCTATTTCGACCCTCCACGCCGATGCGCCATCTCTTGCATTTGAACAGTTGATTTTGATGGTCATGCAGGCCGGGCTCGGCATTACTCGTGAACAAATTCACGAATATGTCCATAGCGTGATCAATGTGGTCGTGCAGCTAAAGCGTGGTCAGCGCGGCGTACGTTATGTCTCGGAGATCTACTTTAATCCCACCTAAAACCCATACTTAATTAAAAATATAATACAAAGGGTTGATTGCATTAACCCATTTTATTTCCTTTCGTAATCGTTAAGGATTACTCCTCTCCATTTTACAGAACTGTAATATAATTGCTTTAGCATTGATTGGCTGAGAAAGAGCGCAGCAGAACCAAACCGCCTCACCTGGTGAGAGTGGAACATAAATAGTAGCAAGAATGAAACGATAGTCAGGCCGAATGCCCAAACGCCATATATCGCAGTCAGAAAAGGCCGATCTCGCCAATACCGTCTTTATTGGCGTGATTATTGTGATGATTTTTGCCGTCCCGGCATTGTTCGTGCCCATGGCCAGTGTGTTTTGGGTCTATGGCATGGAGCAAGGCTCACAACTGCTGGCCGGCTCACGCATTTTTGACACCTATAAAGTGCTGTTCCCTTATTTATTGGAACATTGGGAAGCCCATGTCGCAAGCAACATGCCATTTGTAACAAAAATGGTCGTTCCAATTGGCGCATCTCTGGTGACGTCACTCATCATCATGTTCATTGCCCGCGCGCCATTGCTTGATTTCCGCCCATTCAAGCCGGAAGAAGCTCTTCACGGTGATGCTCACTGGGCAACACGGTCCGAGATTAAACGCGCAGGTCTTTTGGATAAAGAAGGCGTGTTGCTGGGACAATATGCAAAAGGCAAATACTATATTGCCGGGGGATTCCAACATATTCTGCTCTTTGCTCCAACCGGTTCCGGTAAGGGTGTGGGTTTTGCGATTCCCAACCTGCTCTTCTGGGAGCAATCGACCTGTGTCCACGACATCAAGCTGGAGAACTATGAGCTGGCCAGCGGCTGGCGCGCCAGCCAGGGCCAGGATGTCTATGTCTGGAACCCAGCCGATCCGGACGGTATCACCCACTGCTACAACCCGATGGACTGGATCAGCACCAAACCGGGCCAGATGGTCGATGATTGTCAGAAAATGTGCAACATGTTGCTACCGGAACAGGAATTCTGGCAGAATGAAGCACGTGCCCTGTTACTGGGTGTGATGCTGTATCTGGTGGCTGTGCCGGAGAAAAAATCATCCTTTGGCGAAATTGTCCGCACCATGCGTAGTGATGACGTCACCTACAACCTTGCCGTGGTGCTGGATACTATCGGTAAAAAAATCCACCCTGTCGGCTACATGAACATCGCCTCTTTCCTGCAAAAGGCCGACAAGGAACGCTCCGGCGTGTCCTCAACACTCAACTCATCGCTGGAATTATGGTCAAACCCGCTGATTGATACCGCCACCGCGTCCAGTGACTTCAATGTTGCCATGTGGAAGAAGAAGAAAATCACCGTCTATTGTGGTGTGACACCGGACAACCTGCAACGTCTGCAACCGCTACTGCAGGTATTCTATCAACAGTGTACCGATATTCTAACGCGTAAAATGCCACAACCGGATGAACCCTACGGCGTCTTATTCCTGCTCGATGAGTTTCCCACCCTTGGAAAAATGCCTCAGTTCGAGGCAGGCATCGCCTATTTTCGGGGGTATCGCGTTCGCCTGTTCCTCATTGTGCAGGATACGCAGCAGCTCAAAGGAATTTATGAAGAAGCCGGGATGAACTCCTTCCTCTCCAACGCCACCTACCGGATTACCTTTGCCGCCAACAACATTGAAACAGCGAACCTGATCTCCCAGATGATCGGAAATAAAACCGTGAAGCAGGAATCACATAACCGCCCGCAATTCATGGATATGAACCCGGCCTCACGGACCAAACACGTCTCGGAAACCCAGCGCGCACTGCTGCTGCCGCAGGAAGTGATCGGCCTTCCACGTGATGAAGAAATCATCCTGATCGAATCACAGCCGCCCATCCGGTGTAAGAAGATTGCCTATTATAAGGATTCATTTTTCACCAAGCGCCTGATGGATCCGACCCATGTGCCGCAGCAAGAACCATATGATCCACGCAAAAAAGACGGTGAGAAAAAAGACGCGGATAAACCGGATGCCAAGCCGGATGAAGCGAAACAACAGCCCAAAGCCAAGCCAGACGATAAAAAACCCGAGGCAAAGCAATCTAAACCACCGGCGCCCGATAAGGGTAAAACCGCACCACCACCGAAAGAGACCGCAAAAAAAGTGGAATCAAAGCAGGATTCTGGCAAAGCCAATCCGTTTGACCTGCCGCCTGCAGCTAAGAAATCAGATGCCAACGCACCGAAAGACAAAGCGGCCGCTGGTGGCTCAAAACCAGATAAAAAAGCCACCCCCTTCGACTTACCACCTGTTCCAACCAAAAAGCCGGGCGCAGATGCCAAACCGGAAGTAAAACAGCAAACACAGGATAAAGCCAAGGCGACACCGTCTGAGACAAAAGGCGAGAAAGCCACAGCCAAGAAATCGGCTAATCCATTTGACCTGCCACCGATTCCGCCGAAGAAAAAAACCGGTAGTACGCCATCGAAAACAGATAAAGACAAGGATAGCACTGCCAAAGAGGCAGCGAATCCTGCAAAAGAAACACAAGAAAAGAACCAGAAGAAGCCGGCGGCAAAAGCCAATCCGTTTGACCTGCCGCCTATCCCACCGAAAAAGAAAACAGACGCAAATACACCGAAAACGTCGAAGCCAGACGAATCAAATACAGATGACGGTGATGCAAGTTCTAACGAAAACACCAATAGTGGACAGGATAAACAATCAGTAGATAAAGCAGCTAAGGCACCTGCGAAAAAAGCAGCTAACCCGTTTGATCTGCCGCCGATTCCGCCGAAGAAAAAAGCATCTTCAGCTGACACTGAGGCGAAAGAATCGGCCAAGCCACAAACCAAAACCGCGAATCCGCAGCCTGCGGGCACATCTGCACCAGCTAAGAAGGATAATAACGATACTGCTGAGAGCAACCAGCCAGAGGAAACGCCTAAGGCAAAAGACAGCAATGCCAAACCACCAGAACAACAGGAAAAAAGCCAACCTAAACCCGCAAAAGACAAAGCGACAAACCCATTCGATCTACCTCCCATCCCTCAGAAGAAAAAGGTAGCAGCTAAGACGGAGCGGCAGGACAATGAAGATCAGGCAGATGTGGCAACAAATAATGATGCCCAATCAACGGAAGATGAGTCATCGTCTGACAATCGAAACCCTGCGCATCATTCTGACAAGGCAGAGACGCCTGCGGCTGTAGAGACGGCAAAAGCAGGAAATAACACAGCACAACACCAGACAAATACACAAACCGCACCCTTCGGTTTGCCGCCTATTCCGCCCAAGGCAGCAGCCAAGAAAACTGACGCGCCAAATAAAGTGGCTGCTAAGCCCGCCACAGCACAAAATAAGAAAGACCGCGCGGAAGAAAAGCCTGATCAACCATCAACCCAAACAAAAGCGCAGGAGCGTCAAGCGCGTCGCAAACAACGGTTGGCGGCAGCACAAAAACGCCGGGAGCAACGAGAGAAGCCTCAAAATGCCTCAACCACGAAGCCATCAGTAAAAGAAAAGGCAGAATCTATGGAAGAAAAACCACAACCAGCGGCACCAAAAAATAAAACCGCTCCTAAAGAAGCTGTCAAATCTACGGAAGGGGCAAGTCCGTTCGGTATGAAACCTGGAAGCAAGCCGCCCCTTCCCAAGCCGCCCACCCCAAAATCGCCGCAACAATCTGAGCAATCCGTTGCAGCGCCGCAGACAGCACAGACAACAGAGAAGCCGAAGGAGGAGGCAGCCGCCGCAAAACCTCAGGCAGAAGCGAAATCCGGCTCTAAACCATCGCCACAAAACGCACCGACGGCAAAAACGAAAGCAGCAACACCACCTGCAGCGCCGCCATCACAGGCACAGAAAAAGACACAGGCATCTGCAGAGAAACCAGCAGACACCAACAGCAATACGAATCAAGCATCAACGGCTAAGACTAAACCATCGCCAACAGATAAAAAACCCGCAGCTAAAGAGTCTCATGGCAAACCTGCCGCACCTGCTGCAGCAACTAACCTGTTTAGTCTGTCGCATAAACCGCCAATGCCTAAACCACCGGCAGGAGCGAAATCCGGCAAAAAAGCCGGGTCAGAAGCAGAACTGGAACGTGAAGCACAGGAAATTGCCGCAAAACGTCAGGGCAAACCTGCAAGGCCCGAGAAATTTGGCCCGGCCATCCCCGAACCAAAAGGCACGCAAGATCGCAATGACCAATCATCAACTGACGTTACTGCCAGTGAATCAGACGATATGGAATCAGTTGAGGCTAGCGCACCCAATGACACAGCGCAAGAATCTGCCAATGGGGCTGTAGAGGAGGCCTTACCGACCAACGGCAATTCCGCGCCGAAACCTCAAAGCATTATGGATGACGACGATGAGGATGATGACGATTTGCCGGTCTTTTCAGGCAATGTACATTTTCCAGGCTCGGCACAGCACGCCGCACCTTCTGACGATTAAAACCTGCCGATCGCGAATAAAACATATCTAGATAGTGTCGTCACGAGATGGAGAATGTGACGACAACGAGCCGAAAGGCCATTGGAAGTAAACTCCCAAAGGGTGAGCCGAGTTAAAACGAGGCGAATCTAAGCACAGAAAATGGAAGTTACAGGCCATTAAGCATCTCATGACGACACTATCTAAGACTGAGACTGAAGCTCGAGCTCCTTCCTGAGCAAGAGAGACGCCAATACACTGCCGATAAGATAGACTGTGAGCCCGGCCAGCAATACATCGCTGAGAAAATGCCCACCCTGAACCATGCGCGTCAGACCGATCAGCAATCCAAACGCAACACCACTAGCCAACCAAAACATGCGATGCTTTGGCCAGACAAAACCCAGCAACATGATGAAAAATGCTGTCGCCGCATGGCCTGACATGAAAGAACAATTACGTTCACAGGCATCGGAGATCACCCAGGCGGGAGTAAAATCGGCCTCACCGCCAAACTGTTCAATCTGGTGCGGTCGAGCCCGCCCCCAATGATCTTTAAACACCACATTGACGACCGATCCTGGCCCCAGCACTAGTGCCAACAACAAAAAGGCGGCTTTGCGCCGCGTCAGCCCCGCAATCGGGCGTTTCTTCAAAGCAATGACCAACCAGCACCCAAGCGCAAAGCAAATCACTGCCTTGGTGAACCAGGGGATCACCCTATAGAGCCAACTGCCCGGAGGTGCTTCTTTCGGGATAAACCCACCTTGCACCGGATCGTAAAACAGATGCGACGCTAGGAGATCAAGCTCCGGCCACAAGACAAACAGAAAGCTAACCGCAACCATCAGGAGTAACGACCAGCGCATGACATTAATATCCTTGAAAGTCATGGAGATAATACATCACAAAATCCCGCTTTCGTCCATGCGGCATGGCAATATTAATCTGCCTTATCAACTCAGCATGCGCAAAATCCGCCAGAATCTCCGGGTTGGCCGGTGCAGGCGAGATGAGTACAAATGACTGTCCTTCCCGACCTTCCATCGTTGTTGTCATGGCATAATGGTCTTTGATCACGCCACTGCCATTCCACTGCACCAGCCAATGCGGATAATCACGCAAATTATACAACATATTAGCGGACATTTTGCGCCGGTCTGTCAGAATTATCGTGTGAGGGTAATAGCGATGGGTACGCTTCACTTCATCGCCTAATGTCCTCCACCCCCTGACACGGTAGAATGGGTCCGCCTTGCGCGACAATTCAATACCCGTTACATGAATGATGCGATCATATTGATAATAAGCACCGGCTACCACGAGGTGCAACACAAAGCTGGCATATATGACCCCCTTCCAGCCGCGCTGCCACAGCCAGATAACTACGACAGGTGCGGCCGTCACATAGATAGGGGCTGCCCAGTTACCGTGCGCCCGGCTGATCAGGCTGATCAATAACATCAATAGCAACATCGGCCAGACGAAAGCCATTAACTGTCTGAGACGCGGATCAAGCAATCCCCGCACGTCCAGCCATACGACCCATAACAGAGGAAAAAAGAGTAGCGGGCCGATAATCCCGGCCTGTGCTCCGATAAACTCCAACAGATGCTCAGGATGCAACCATACGCGATCCAACCGCGAAACATCCTGAGTATGTGAAAAACTGACAAAGTCATGCGCGAAATTCCAGCCTACATTCGGGAGAAACAGCAACATAGCAAGCACGCCGCCCAGCCAGATACCTGGAGAGACAAGCACCGAACGTAGTTGCCCGCGCTGCACGAGTAACAGCAACACCGACAGGCCAAAAAGGGCGGCATTATATTTAGACATCAGCGCCAAACCAGCCATCAGCCCGGTCAGCAGCCACCATGAGAGGCGTTGATTTTCTACTGCCCCGAGCACGGCATACACTGCGCCAGCCCAGAACATCAGCAAAAATGGGTCAGTCGAGATAAGACTGCTGGAGAGTGTCACGCCAGGCAACAGCAAAAAACTCAAGCCCGCCCAGAAAGACAGCGATTGATCGGCATAGAGACGCTGCACGGTCGCATAGACAAAAAGAGAGGCAACAGCATAAGCCAGCGGCGAGGTGAGTTTCACGCAGCCTTCGCCATTTCCGCACAGGCTGGTGCTTAAGGCAATCGCCCAGGCCACAAAGGGCGGTTTGGAATAATAGCCCCAATCCAGCGCCTGCGCCCAGGTCCAATATTGTGCCTCATCTGCATAGAGCGAGTATGGATACACAGCCAGGTAAGCAAGGCGTCCTGCCGTGACCAGTAAAACCGCTACCAGATAAACCCAGTAACGCTCGCTTACACCAACTGGCAAAGAATCAGAGGCAGAAGATAATTGTGCCCCTGGATTAGCCACGATTTAGAGTATCCCTGCCAGCGGGCTGGAGGCACTGGCATACGGTTTTCTGGGCATGCGACCGGCTAGATAGGCCATGCGGCCTGCCTCCACCGCCAGTTTCATGGCCTTGGCCATGCGAATCGGGTCATCTGCTAATGCTATCGCTGTGTTCATCAACACCGCATCACAGCCAAGCTCCATGGCAACAGCGGCATCCGAAGCCGTCCCCACGCCGGCATCGACCAACACTGGCACGCTCGCCTGCTCAACAATGAAACGAATATTGAGAGGGTTTTGCACACCGAGGCCGGAACCAATCGGCGCTGCCAATGGCATAATGGCGCAGCAGCCCATATCTTCCAACTCCTTGGCAATAATCGGATCATCCGTAGTATATGCCATCACTTCAAACCCATCATCCAGCAGCTGCCGGGCCGCATGAACGGTTTCAATCATATTGGGATAAAGCGTTTTCTCATCGCCAATCACTTCGAGCTTCACCAGATTCCAGCCACCGGCCTCACGCGCCAGCCGCAAGGTGCGCACCGCCTCTTCCGCACTGTAGCAGCCGGCGGTATTTGGCAGGAAGGTGTAACGCTTGGGATCCAGATAATCCTGCAAATTAGGCTCATCGGAACGTGCAATATTCACGCGCCTCACGGCTACCGTCACGATTTCAGCACCACTGGCTTCTATCGCCTCACGCGTTTCATCAAAATCTTTATATTTGCCGGTACCAACCAGCAAACGAGAACGAAAACGCTGCCCGGCAATCACCAATGCATCATCATCGTTGGCAGCATCCTGAGAGACTGCCTGAGAGACAGCTTGCGTCGCCTGTGCTGACTGCGCCATAATTTATCCTCCTCCAACAAAGGTGATGATTTCCACGCGATCGCCTTCGGCAAGCGCCTGCACGTCAAATTGTGAGCGTGGAACAATATCACGATTGCATTCCACGGCAATTTTATCCTGATCCAGCGTCAGTGACTCAATTAAGGATGCCACCGTCGCTGTATCCTGCAGTTGATACGCTTCTCCATTCAACTGAATCGTAATCATATCGCTTTCTGACTATTGATTGCGTTTATAGGGGAAATTAGTAAGAATGAATCAATAAATAAAGCGTATTTTCACCGTCATGACGCAATCCATCCTGATTATTCACGGCCCAAACCTCAACCTGCTCGGCACACGTGAGCCGGATATATACGGCCATGAAACACTGGACGATATCAACCACCTGCTGGAAGAGGAAGCAAAAAACCTCAAACTCTCCGTCACCTGTCACCAGAGCAATCATGAAGGAACGATGATTGACGTCATTCAGGCTGCAAAAAGAGTGCATGAAGGCATCATCATCAATGCGGGAGCCTACACGCACAGCTCCATCGCCCTGCGCGATGCCATTGCCGCTATCTCGCTACCTGCCATTGAAGTACACCTCTCCAATATTCACGCGCGCGAGCCATTTCGCCAGCAATCCTACCTCTCCGCCGTCGTTGTCGGACAGATTTGTGGGTTTGGGATAGAAAGCTATCGCCTGGCACTTCACGCCATGGCTCATCTACTGAACCGCAGCTAAGGACAATGTGGCGCATCGGGCATCGCGGAGCAGCAGGCCATGCCGTGGAAAATACGCTGGCATCCATTGACAAAGCGGTCAGTCTCGGCTGCGAGATGATAGAGGTGGACATTCGTCGCTGTGCCTCTGGCGAACTGGTGGTCTTTCATGATAACACTACCACACGCATCGCCGGAACATCCCTGCGCATTAGTGAGACAGACTATACCACGCTACGAGGCTTAGCCCTCCCCTCCCAACAGCATATCCCTCTCTTGACGGAATTATTGGATCATCTGGTCACAACAGACATGATCCTATGTATCGAGCTAAAAGAAGAAGGGCTGACAGAATCACTCTTACCGTTGCTACAACAGGCATGCCAACAAGGCTGGAACCCTGAACGTCTGCTGGTCATCTCCTTTTTCCATCAGGAAGTGCACTACCTTAAGCAGCAATGGCCAGAACTTCCTGTCGGTGTTGCCTTTACCGGCGCCCCGCTCTCGCTAGCCCAGATGGCAGTAGAGGTAAAGGCTCAAACCCTCCATCTGCATCATCAGTTCGTTACTGATGCGATGGTCACAGACGCACACCAGCATGGCATCCATGTGATGGTATGGACCGTGAATGAACCGGAAGAGATTACCCATGCCTGGCAACGTGGTGTCGACGGTATCACAAGCGATTATCCGGAGCGTATCCATCGCTACCGCCCGTCAACAGATGACTAATGCCCTCACCGCTGATTTGCTACTGGAAGCCTATCGTCATGGCATTTTTCCTATGGCAGAAAGCCGTGAGAGCGACACCATCCATTGGTTCCGACCGGAAATGCGCGGCATCATCCCGCTGGATCGCTTCAATCTCCCCCGTAGCCTGCGTAAATTTCTTCGCACCCAGCCATTCGAGTATCGGATAGATACAGCCTTTGCACAAATCGTCGAAGCCTGCGGCGAACCGACGCAGGAACGCCGCGAAAGCTGGATCAATAGCACGCTGATACACCTCTATAACGAACTGTTTCATCGTGGCCATGCACATAGTGTCGAATGCTGGCAGGAAGGCCGATTAGTAGGTGGATTATACGGGGTGCATATTGGCGGGGCCTTTTTTGGCGAAAGCATGTTCAGCCGCACCTCCAATGCCAGTAAGGCTGCGCTGGTCGAACTCGTACGCATCCTTCGCCAAAACGGCTTTGTGCTGCTCGACACGCAATATGTTAACGATCATCTACGCCAATTCGGCATTGAAGAAGTACCGGCAAATCAGTATGAAAATCTGCTTTCTAACGCCATTGACAAACCCTGTCTCTTTTGTCGATGATACCCAGTATTGTGTGGCGCAAGCGATAGAAAAGGCCCAAAAAAAGCCTAAGTGTCTTCAGACCGCACCTCATCATACCGGCACCCCACCACCGTAATATCGTAGACCGGGTGCTCCAAGGCCGAGAGTGACGGGCTGGAAGAGAACATCCAGCCAATGAAAACGCGCTCCGGCGCTTCACCCGGGATATGCTCCCAGATATCGAGCAGGGCCGCATTTTCAGGACGTTGTTCCGGTGGCGATTTCCAGCAGGTGCGGGCTACAACCTCAATATTGCCAAAACGCACAGCAGAACCAACGGTCACGTCCAGATGCGTAGTACGGGCCGTCACTTTGTTGAGCGCTCGCAGCGATATCCGGCGCAGAATAATTGCCTCGTCCATCTCAATTGGAGGGGGCATCATATCAGCTTCATCAATATCCGGTGTTAATGCATTTTCATCCGTGCGCTCAGGCACCGCTTGCCTGATATTGTCTTCCGGCTGATCTGTGGCAGGTTCCGTTAACTGGCCCCAATCGAGCGACTGCGCAATGGCGGACGATCCCATCAGGCAACTCAGCCACATCGTGGCAATTACAAAACATCGCCACACCCAGCCTGATGAAGCATGCAGACGCAACACACGCACATCACCACTCACTGGCAGTCGATTCAGGATCATCCAGCCCCAAACTATCCAGCGCATCTCCGGCATTGGACGAGGCGCTACCTTCTGACACACCGCCGCCGCTGAACATGAAGCGACCGATGAGCGACTCCAGATTCACCGCAGACTGAGTAAACCGGATGATATCGCCAGCGCTGAGCACAACCGTATCTCCTCCCGGTGTCACATCGACATAACGGCTGCCTAGCAGACTCTCGCTCACAATCGCCGCCGTTGAATCCGCCGGAATCGCCACCCCTTCTCTCACGCGCAGAGACATCACCGCTTCATAGGTTTCCTGATCCAGTGTGAGATCGGATACGACTCCCACTTTAATACCACCGACACGCACATCACTGCCAATCCCAATGCCATCGACATTGTCAAACCTGGCGGAAAGCGGATAACTACCATCTGTCTGAATATTACTGGTACGAAAGGCGAACACGGCAAAACCAATCGCCACGGCCAGCACCAGGGCCCCCATCACCGTTTCAACGGCTGTACGATCCATGCTCTATCTCTCCCCAACAGCAAATCAAAGCAGCCGCATCACGGCGTCCATGGCTCATAATCAGATGATACTTTATAGCGCTTGCCGCCCCGGCGCAAATGGCCCGGCGGCACATAGGCATATTTGGTGCCGGTCAGGTTAGGCAGGTGACTTTTCTGCCACTTATGCGACTTTGTATTGCTTTTCGGCGGGCTATCCGTCGTATGATGCAGCCAGCGATGCCAGTGCGCCGGCACTTTTGAGGCTTCGCTTTCGCCCTTATACACCACCCAGCGCCTACGGCGGCCACCCTTGGGCAGGTATTTATCTTCATAATAGCGGTTGCCGAATTCATCGCTGCCGACATATTGTCCACGCAGCCATGTGTGTAATCTGGTGCCAATAGTTGCCATCCGCTACAATCCTTCTTTATCCTGCCAGCACCATAATCAAAAGGCAGCAAACGGCAAGTGTCAAAACGCTCTGACATGTACTATCAACATACCTAAACCGAGTTGTATCAAGCCACCAATCTACTTATAGTCTTATTATTACTTATACGTAGGAATGTATAATTATTTTCATAATACAACATTTCTAAATGTGAATATAATCAGCGCATGCCAGGCGGGCGTAGTTCAATGGTAGAACGAAAGCTTCCCAAGCTTTAGACGAGGGTTCGATTCCCTTCGCCCGCTCCATTCATTCACATTTTGTCCTGCAAAACGCCCGAAGGGTGAGCCGAGTTAAAACGAGGCGAATCTTTCCCTTCGCCCGCGCTTGCATTTCAAATAGTAATTAATCGTGATTGCATCAGAAATTTGCCAAGAAACATTATTATATCAAAAGTTTGTCATAAAAAATTCACATGGTTGACATGCATCAGCAATAAGATGTCGTTAAACATTATTGTGGGAATGGAATACTTACAACAAAGTAGGAGATAGAGATGGCAAAAAGGGAAAAA
Source organism: uncultured Rickettsiales bacterium (assembly GCA_964435165.1). GTDB lineage: Bacteria > Pseudomonadota > Alphaproteobacteria > Rickettsiales > RI-342 > CAYSXY01. The sequence continues at coordinate 36,397 of CAYSXY010000003.1, read as the reverse complement.
CCGCAATGGCTCAAAGATGCCAAAGAGAAAACAATGCGTCTCAATAATGCTGACCGTATTCAAGATGCGATTAATACTGGTTATGATAGTGTACCCAGCCTTAACATCACACTTTCACCCAGAGATGTAAATAATATCGTGAAAGTTTGTGAAAAATTAGCAAGAGAAGTAAGCGAAGCGGTTAGGAAAAAATTTCCTGATAATCCAGATGCATTGGAACAATTTGCAGATCAAGAAGACAGAAACACAGCACAACTCGAAAAGCATTTGGCCGAAAAGTTAAAGGCGGCAAAAAGCAATTTTGATCCATTGAACTTACCAAATGAAGCAGCAGATCGTATTGCGCAGGTGCTGGCCCCTACAATAGCGCAAAACTTATTGTCTGGTGAATTAGGGAATGAAATAAAAGATACACTCGCAAAGCAAGGGCTTGTCAGCACAATACGCGCATAGTATGAAACCTATGTGAAAAAGCACCGCAATATTAGTATTGTCTCAGTTACTCACGCCCAATTTGGCAGCCTGCAAGCGTTTGCGCCGCCGGACGCCGAAGTAGTGAGCCAAATCGCCGATAAATTAGCCTCCCTCAACAACCGTGATGCTCTGCCTGCCAGCGACATGAAGCAGGATATTGTTGCTGCACTCAAAGCCGCAGGCATTACCATCATTCCAGACGATGAAGATACGTCTTCAAAGCAGGAATAATCATGCCAATTCCCACCTTTTCCCATCGCGAGAAATTAGCCCTTCCCTCCTGCCTGGCTATCTGCCTGCTGCAAGGCGAAGATGAGTCCGGCAACGCTGGCTTTGCTTACGTTGCCATCCATGGCAGCCAACTTGATGCTTTTATGAAAGCGCTTATTGACGGACAACTGCCTGACATCAGCGCCTATGGCAAAATCCTGCGTGAAGGGCCAGGTGAGCCCAGCGATGACGATCGCGACTACATGCAAAAAACGCATCGCTTCAACCACGACGCGCTGGACGTCTACTGCCACGATAAACCCATGGGCGGTTAAACCAAACTCTTACTATAGCCATTCACATTAATTTTCATACAATCTGAATGGCTATGAGGCCGCGACTGCTGCCCGCGCCATAGTTGGCGCGTAAGCCTTAGTGGCGTCTGAACGCCCCACTAATTTCTGTACAGAAATTAGTGGGAAAAGCCCTATATAGTGGCTATTACCAACAACTAAAGGCAGTGCGTCGTGAAACATAAGTGGCTACTACAGTCACGCCGCCTCAGCCTGCCCGTCGCCGCCGCTTTCTTTTTCTTCTGCCAGCAATTGCTTAGCCTTGTGGCTGAGCATGATGTGCAGTTCGCGCAAATGCTTTTCATCTGCCTCCGCCGGAGCATTCATCAACAAATCTTCCGCCTTCTGATTCATGGGGAAGGCGATCACTTCGCGAATATTCGGCTCATCGGCCAGTAACATCACCATACGGTCGACACCCGGCGCAATCCCCGCATGGGGTGGTGCACCAAAACGAAACGCCCGTAACATACCACCAAACTGGGCTTCCACTTCTTCTGCACCATAGCCAGCAATCTCAAACGCTTTGAGCATAATATCCGGACGGTGGTTCCGCACCGCGCCGCTGGAAAGCTCAATGCCGTTACACACAATGTCATATTGGTAGGCGAGAATATCAAGCGGGTCTTTCGTCTCCAATGCTTCCATACCTCCTTGCGGCATGGAGAATGGATTGTGCGAAAACTCAATTTTGCCCGTCTCTTCCTCTTCTTCGTAATACGGAAAATCGACAATCCAGCAAAATTTGAACACGCCCTCTTCACGCAGGCCTAATTCATCGCACACACGCTCGCGCGCCTTGCCTGCCAGATTCGCGGCGCCAGCGGCATAATCACAGGCAAAGAACACACCATCTCCGCCATCAATATCTGCCAACTCTTTCAATTTGCTCAAACGCGCATCATCAAGGAATTTAGCAATCGGCCCCTTACCGGAACCATCATCATTCAGCACGATATAACCCAACCCCGGCGCCCCTTCATCCTGGGCCCAGCTATTCATTTTATCGAAGAAACTACGTGGCTGCCCGCCAGTGCCTTTGGCAGGAATCGCCCGCACCACCATGCCTTTATCGATATTCTTGGCAAAGATACTAAAGTCTGAGCCTTTGAACACCTCGGTCACATCGACAATTTCAATCGGGTTGCGCAAATCCGGCTTATCCGAGCCATATGTGAGCATGGCTTGGTGATAAGGAATGCGCGGAAATGGCGCTTCCGTCACTTGTTTATCAGAAAATTCACTGAACACCGCCTGCATCACCGGCTCAATAGCCGCAAACACATCATCCTGCGTGGCAAAGGCCATTTCCATATCGAGTTGATAAAATTCGCCCGGCGAGCGATCAGCCCGCGCATCTTCATCACGAAAACAGGGAGCAATCTGAAAATATTTGTCAAAACCGGACACCATCAGCAACTGCTTGAATTGCTGCGGCGCCTGCGGCAGGGCATAGAATTTGCCCGGGTGCTGACGGCTTGGCACCAGAAAGTCGCGTGCCCCTTCCGGTGAACTGGCGGTCAAAATCGGCGTTTGAATCTCCATAAAGTCCTGCTCGGTCATCAACCGGCGCAATGTGGAAATGACCTGCGAGCGAAGGACAATATTCGCATGCACATGTTCACGACGCAAATCAAGAAAACGGTAGGTCAGACGCGTCTCTTCCGGGAATTCTCGATCACTATTGACCTGAATCGGCAGCATCTCTGCCTCGGATTCGATATGAAACGCCGTGATGCGCACTTCCACCTCACCGGTCGGCAAATCAGGATTGACCGTTTCCGCATCACGCGCAACAACCTCACCCTCAATCGTCACCACACTCTCGAGGCGCGCATGCGTGGCCGCATCAAAAAAATCGCTGCCCTGCTCGGTTACCAACTGGGTGATGCCATAATGATCGCGCAAATCGATAAACAGCAAGTGACCGTGATCACGCTTGCGGTGAATCCATCCTGATAATTTGACAGTCGAAGCAACATCAGTTTTGCGCAGAGCGGCGCAATGGTGGGTGCGGTATGCATGCATGATAAGTGTCCTAATCTATTATTTTTCATTCACGCGTTTCTCAAGAACGCTCATGACCATGTGCTCAATAAAAAAGCATCATGGAAATTCTGCAAGGCGTGCGGTATAACCCATTTCCATTGATTTTCCAACGGTCAAATCGACCATATACTCATGAAAAACAAGGAAGCATGTGACGGATCAGCATTTCATCACCACACAAGAAGCCCTGGAGGCATGGCTGGACACCCATTCGGAAGCCTCTCATATAGGTTTCGATACCGAATTCATTCGTGAACGCACCTATTATCCAACCCTTTGTCTGGTACAACTGGCGGCCGACGATGCTGTGGTTGCCATCGACACGATGGCACCGGAACTGGACCTCACGCCGCTCTGGACATGGCTGCTGGATGATGCACGTCTGCTGATTCTTCACGCGGCCGGGCAAGACATGGAATTACTGCTTTATCTTTCCGGAAAGCTGCCGACACGCATTTTTGATACCCAGCTGGCGGCCGCTTTTTGCGGACTGGGAGATCAGCTCTCCTACGAAAAACTGGTGCAAAAGCTGGTCAAGCAACCTATCAATAAGGCCTCGCAATTTACGGACTGGTCACACCGCCCCCTGACCGATAACCAGATCGCCTATGCGCTGGATGATGTGCGCTATCTCTCTGCACTTCATGACAAACTTACCGAGCGTCTGGAGGCGAAGGGCCGCCTGAATTGGCTGTGGGAAGAAGGTAAGAATATCACCTCTCCTGAGACATACACCAACGATCCGGAACAGTCCTGGCAACGCATTCGCATGAAAATCCGCGATGGCCGCTCCATCGCCTGCCTGCAAAGGCTCGCCGCCTGGCGGGAACGTGAAGCAGAGACAAAAAATCTGCCGCGACAATGGGTGATCAAAGATGAAGCATTGGCCGAAATGGCCGCCACCCGCCCGACAACCGAGAAAGCACTGAAACGCATTCGCTTCCTCAAAAAACCACTCAAAGCACCGCAGCAAGAGGAGGTCTTTCGCATTATTGAAGAGGTGAAAGCACTGCCGGACGATGCCCTGCCAACGCCACCGAAACGCCCAAACGAGCTCCCGGCACCGGAAGGGCTGGCCGATATGCTGAAATTACTACTCAAACATTGTGCCCGTCAGGGCGGCATTGCCCCGCGCCTGCTGGCCTCCGCGAAAGATATGGAACAACTCGCACTGCGCCGGGATCGCTCTATGCCCTGTATGCAAGGCTGGCGCTATGATCTGTTCGGCCAATATGCGGAATCTCTCTTTGAAGGTAAATTAAGCCTCACCTTTGATTTGGACTCACAAGCGGTGAAGTTTGTCTGATGGTGAATTATAGCCATTCACATTAATTTTCATACAATCTGAATGGCTATGAGGCCGCGACTGCTGCCCGCGCCATAGTTGGCACGCAAGCCTCAGTGGCGTCTGAACTCCCCACTAATTTCTGTACAGAAATTAGTGGGAAAAGCTATAGTAAACAAGCATAGAGGCCGAAGGCCTCCTATACCATCATCTGCATCGCACGATTCAACCGCTCCATCCGCTTTTTGCCGGATTCGCTGGCAAGCATGCCTTGCTCATCACTTTCCAGCAGCACCACACCCTCATCATAGTCCAGCTTCGTTTGTGCCAGTAAAGAAGGGATACCGCCGGAGAGCGACCAGGCCAAATCAAAGGCCGTGCCCACCAGCCTGGCATGGGTTAGTTCTTCGTGACTGATATGCATCTGCTCCCACCGTTTGAGTGGGATCTCAGCCAGAAATTGAAAGCGGTGATAGGCCATCAACGCCAGCAAAAAACGAGCATGATGTGTCAACCCTACCAACGGTGCCTTGAGCATATGAAAAAATTCGGCATCCGCCTGAAATGGAGAAATTTCATAGCGCGGAATCGACAGTAACTGGCACGCTGCCCGACGCAGTCTCTGCAGGCGCACAGACTCATCCTCAAATAACGGCTCCATCCATGCATAGACCAGTGCGGCATAGTCAGGGTCGGCTCCTTCATGCACTGCTAGCTCTCGCGCCCCTTCCAGCAGAGGATCTTTCGCCAACTCATCGGCAGACAGCGCCTCCAACAACAGGCCTTCACGAATACCGTAAGATGAGAACACCACATGCTTCGGCGCACCCCATTTGATCAAGCGTTTAAGCACATTTGCCGCATAGGGAATACTGGCCGCGCGGCGACGTGAGGCTCCCGGCAGTAATAAGACGGAATCGGCATCCATTCTGGCAATTTTGCCCGCGAAATCGGCTAATTCCTCCGCATTGGCGCGGTAATGGTGCAACATCCGCACCGGATATTTGCGCTGTGCCATATGTAGCTTCGCCAGAGTACGAAAACTCCCGCCCACCGCATAAAGTGTTTCATCTTTCATGGCATCAAGAACCGTTCGGTGAGGTTCCAGAGCCTGCTTCACCGTTTTTTTGATAGTTTTGTAACCACCTGACGCGCCCGTGCCATGTTGCAGTTGCAACACCCCGATTGGCAGACTCAATGCCTGTCCAACATCGCGGCTGCGGGCCACTTCAACCAACTCAAGACTTCCCCCGCCAAGGTCGCACACCACCCCATGCACTTTATCAACAGAGGCAATAGTACCTTTAGCAGCAAGTATGGCCTCCTCCTCACCGGAGAGCAACCGCACACGGTAGCCATATTGCTGCCGCACCTCGCGTAAAAAATCATCACCATCCTCAGCTTCGCGCACCGCTGCCGTCGCCACCAGAATCGGCTCGGAGATGCCATAGCCATCCAGTAACAGGCGAAACCGCCCCAGCGCCGCATGGGCATTAGTCATACCCAGCGCATCCAACCGGCCGGTTTGTTGTAAACTAGCTCCCAGCCCACATTGCAGCTTTTCATTATGCACAATCAATGGCGCGCGCATCAGCCGTTGATAGACAACCAAACGCACCGAATTGGAACCAATATCAATGATGGCAATCTTGTGATTCGACATCATGCTGCAATCTACTTACCTTTTTTCTTACCCCTTCGCTTGACCAGGCTTGGCGGCGAAAGCCGCCCCTCATATAACGCCTTACCGCGCCCTGACAAGCTGGGATTATGCATAAAATAATCATGGGCGGAAAAGCCTTTGCGCTTACCTTCCGGCTGCACGCGCTCATAGACGCCATCAGGCTGCAATTCCCAACTTTGCAAATCATCACGCAGGTTCGCCACCATAATCTGATCCAGCACCTGTTCATGCACGGTGGCATTTTCAATCGGCACCATACACTCCACGCGGCGGTCCAGATTACGCGGCATCCAGTCCGCTGACGAAATAAATACTTTTGCCTCCGGCGATGGTAATCCATGCCCGGCGCCAAAGCAGACGATCCGTGAATGCTCAAGATAACGGCCAATGATCGAGCGCACGGTAATACGTTCAGACAGACCTTCGATACCTGGCCGCAAACAGCAAATACCACGGATGATCAGGTCAATGTCCACCCCCTCACACGACGCACGGTAGAGCGCATCAATAATCTCCGGGTCAACCAATGCATTCATCTTTGCCCAAATCTGACCGGGACGCCCCTCACGTACATGGGCAATTTCCTCGTCAATCATTGCCAGCAGACTGGAACGCAATGCCATCGGCGATGGAATAAGTATATTGAATGCTCTCGGCGCGGCATAGCCCGTTAAATAATTGAAGGTTGCCGCTGCATCATGGCATAGCGAGGTATCGCAGGTGAAAAAAGATAGGTCGGTGTAGATACGCGCCGTAATCGGATGATAATTTCCGGTGCCGAAATGGACAAAAGATTGCATGTGGTCGCCAATACGCTTGGTCACCAGCGACATCTTAGCGTGCGTCTTCAAATGCACCACGCCATAGACCACGTGCACCCCGACTCGCTCCAGATCGCGCGCCCATTTTATATTCGCTTCCTCATCGAAACGTGCCCGCAGTTCCACCACCGCCGTCACAGATTTGCCGCTATCCGCCGCCTCTATCAATGCCCTGACAATAGGCGAGTCTTTACTGGTACGGTACAGCGTCTGTTTAATCGCCACGACATCTGGGTCGCGTGCTGCCTGTTGCAAAAAACGCACCACCACATCAAAACTCTCATAAGGGTGGTGAACGATGATATCCTTGGCATGAATCGCCGCAAAGCAATCACCATTAAAATCATTGATGCGCTCTGGAAAACGCGGCGTATAAGGAACAAATTTCAAATCCGGCCGGTCAATTGCCACCAGTTCCGCCAGGCTGGCCAGCCCCAGCATGCCATTGACTGTCACCACATCGATATCCGGCACCTGAAAATGCTCCTGCACATAGCGCAGCAGATGACGAGGCATAGTACTGTCTACCTTCATGCGAATCACCGATCCTCGCTTACGCTCGCGGACCGCTTCTTCAAAACCGCGCATTAAATCTTCGGCATCCTCGGCAATATCCAGATCACTATCTCGCAAAATGCGAAACATCCCGCTGGCGATAATCTCATAGCCGGGAAAAAGGGTGTCCAGAAACAGCTGCACCATGGTTTCGGTACGCACCCAGCGCTCTGCTTTGCCCGGCAACCGCGTAAAGCGTTCCAGCATTTGTGGAAAGGGAATAATCGCCGTTTGCCGTTTATTACGCTCCCGATCTCGTAATTCATAAATAGAGGATAGACTACGATTCGGTAAAAACGGAAACGGATGCGCCGGGTCAATCGCAATGGGCGTTAACACCGGGAAAACATGATCCACAAAATAGGTCTCCAGCCACTGCTTTTCTTCCGCCGTCAAATCAGACGCTTCCAGCACATGAATCGATTCTGCCGCCAATAATTGACGTAATTCTGCCCAACAGGCTTGCTGCTCCTGCAACAAGGTGCCGGCCATGTCATGGATTTCCTGCAACTGTTCCTGGGCCGTCAACCCATCCTGACTCATCACCGGTTCACCACGAAGCACCAGATCTTTCAGCCCGGCCACCCGCACCATGTAGAATTCATCGAGATTACTGGCAGAGATCGACAGGAAATTGACACGCTCCAGCAATGGGTGACGTACATTGTGCGCTTCTTCCAACACGCGATTATTAAACGCCAGCCATGACAATTCCCGATTGATGAAGCGTTTGTCGCTATGGCCAAAATGTGCCTCGCTCACTGCCAAAATTGCCTGTTCTGATGCCGACTCTTGTGCCATAACGTTCCTGATATGCGTGATGTGGTTGGTGTTGAATACTGAGACTGACCGACTAATGCACATTGAAATGTAACATACCGGTCGTTAACAGAGCCTAAGGTAAGCCTTCGCATGAAAACTGTCTATATTCTCCGCCATGCCAAAGCCGAGCCAGAAGATAACGCCCCGGACGACCATGGCCGCCAGTTAAATCCACGTGGGCAAGCAGCAGCGGAGAGGATGGGCCATTATCTTCACACGCAAGGCCTGATGCCGGATCATATTATCTCCTCTTCTGCCGCCCGCACCATAGAGACTGCGGAGATTATACATCGCGAATTAAACATCCCGTCACAGTCTTTTGAGACCGAGCGCCGCCTTTATCTCGCCCCTGCCGGTGAATTAATTGATATACTCCAGGAACAAGATGATAACCATCATTCCGTAATGCTGGTCGGCCACAATCCGGGCATGCATATTGCCGCGATGGATCTCACCGGCGATGGAGATGATGGACAGCGCGAGCAATTACGCACCAACTTTCCCACCTGCGCCCTTGCAATCATCCAATTCAGCGTCGATCATTGGGCAGATATTCGCCCGGCTCAGGGCATATTGACCCACTATCTCACCCCGTCCTTGCTCAACGAAAAAACAACCACGTCAAGGTGAGGCATGATCTTGCTGCACCAGCTGTCTGGCCAGTGCCAATGTCACCGGCTGCTGATGTGATAAGGAGAGTCGATCCAGCTGCTCAGCAATCCTCGATGCAGCGGAAAATGATCGTTCCATCCGCGACACCACATAGCTCACCACGCGTGCAGGAACCTGCAATTGCCGGTCTTTCAATTGCTTCAGCAGCACCATCTGTAGAGTATGGTCATCCGGCGACATAATAGCGACGCTTGGCAGTGCGGCGAGACGCGATTGCAAATCAGGCAGCTTCACGCGCAACGCTGCGAGTGCGACTTCCGATGTCATCAGCACCGAACCGCCCATCTTGTGCAATAGATTAAGCCAGTGAAACAGACGTTCCTCATCCTCCTGCGTCACGATAAACCCGGCAAGGTCATCCATCACCCAGCTTTTCCCTTCACTAATCGCATCATCATAACGGCATTGGCGGAATGAAGCGGCATCCAGCCATGTCGCGCCACTTAATTGCCGCCAGATATGCGCCAAATGAGTCTTGCCGCATCCAGGTGGCCCTGTCACCAGCAATCCATAGCCCGGCCAGGCTGCAGGCCAGCCCTGCACCCACTGCACTGCTTCCTGATTGCTCTCTGTCATCATGAAATTATCAGCTGTGTAATCCTCTTCAGTATCGAACAGTAGCGGCATCTGCCAATGATAAGGCCTGGTCATGGCGGACATTCCGTATGAGATGAAGAGACGGCCTAACTGCCTGCACCTGTGCTATTCAGCACCCAGTAACCGCTATAGGGCGTCATGCGCATGCCACGGGTTTTAAGCACGGCTTCCAGACGAGAAAGGCTGCCCTCATAGCGAATGAACACATCGGCCTGGGAGGGCGTAATGGCAATCAACTGAATATCCTTCACTTCGGAAACGCTTTGCAGACTGCGTCTTATGCGGATCCACTGATTGATATTCTCCAGAGGAATCAGTGTTTTGAGTTTATCAGCGCTCGGTTTTGCCTGGGTCAGTGCACCTGAGCCGCGTCCTTCTAATTGCAACATCACACGGCGCACAGCATCGGCAAATAATTCAGGATTCGCTGCATCGCCAGCCACCTGAAATTGTTGCGGTGGTGTAACTGTACTTCCTTTTGAAAGCTGATAGATCGTTCCAACCGCCTGAATACCATCCATATGCGACGCAACCTCCATCTCAACCACGGTCGCGGTGTCAATTCCATAACGTGAGGCCAGCGTTGCATAAGCTTGTGCATCACGGGACATAGCCGCCTGTGGGTTGAGCGCGGCCATATCGGTCAGATCACCCAGCGGCAATACAATCTCTCGTGTCGTCAGTGTATGATCGCGCTTCGCCGCTTCCCAGGCGCTGCGCCAGGGGTTTGGCTCTTCCCACACCACCTGCCGCCCATCCATCTGCAAAATCGGCACCACCAGCAAGGGTGGCTCTGGTCGCATCACCCGGTGCTGCGCTTCATTTTCCGGCAAATCCGGGAACAGCTCGCGCAACATCGGGTAGGAAAAGGAAATATTCAATGTAGCGGCATACCCATCCGGTAAAATCGCCTCTTTCACTACCTCATAGCCCGTCACCATGCGCTCAATCGACTCCTGAGGCATCTCGGTCAACACCTCCGGCGACCGCCCCAAGCGCTGGCCAAGCGTGACCAATGCCTGGCGCTGTGCATCGCCGACAGCCTTCGCCCGCGCCGCTACGGGATTGCGATCTTCCGCCTTGACCTCAATATCATGAATCGTCAGCGCATGCGCAACACCTGCGACACCCATAACAACACCAATGGTCAGCAACATGGTGAAAAGCCGCGGCATCACACAGTAACTTTCCAGAAATGTCATTGGGTGCGGTTGCCTTGCCACGCGGCGTCTCCATGCTTGCTATTGCCCGACTGCAACGGTAAACCATAAGCTAAACAAGGCAGGAGCGCAACTGACAGGCATGACCAGTTACAAAGAAGCAGGGGTGGATATTGACGCCGGGAACGCATTGGTAACGGCGATCGGGCCGATGGCTGGCAGCACCCGCCGTTCTGGCTCCATGGATGCGCTGGGCGGATTTGGCGGACTGTTCGATATGGCCGCGACCGGCTATCAGGACCCGATTCTGGTATCCGCCACCGATGGCGTCGGCACCAAACTCAAGCTGGCGATTGAAATGAATCATCACCACACGGTGGGCATCGATCTGGTTGCCATGTGCGTCAATGATTTAATTGTTCAGGGGGCTGAGCCTCTCTTTTTCCTTGATTATGTCGCGACAGGCAAGCTGGACCCGGCCAAAACCGCGACCATCATTCAAGGCATCGCCGAGGGCTGCACACAGGCCGGATGCGCCCTGATCGGCGGCGAGACAGCCGAAATGCCCAGCATGTATGGTGCCGATGATTACGATCTTGCAGGTTTTGCCGTTGGTGCCGTCGAACGTGATGCTATCCTCCCCAACCATCGCACCATGCAACCAGGAGATACGATCATCGGGCTCAGCTCGTCAGGCATTCACTCCAATGGCTTCTCGCTGGTACGCCATATCGTGAGGAAAAAGAAACTCAACTGGTCAAGCCCCGCACCGTTTGATTCAACCGGGAATACGCTTGGCGAAGCCCTGCTGATGCCAACTATCATCTATATTAAACAGCTCTTGCCACTGATCCAGGAGGGGCTGTTGAAAGGACTCGCGCACATTACAGGCGGGGGACTGGTAGAAAATATTCCACGCATTCTGCCGGAGACGCTCTCCGCGACGATCAAGCAACACAGTTGGCAAAGGCCATCTGTCTTTGACTGGTTGCAGCAAGCCGGGAACATTGACGATGCGGAAATGCTGCGCACCTTTAATAATGGCATTGGCATGGTGCTGATCGTCGCAGAAGATGATACGGAGAGCATCATGGCCGCATTGAGTCACGGCATCAGCACACCGGCAATCATCGGCTCACTGACAGACAAGCCGGGACGAAGGGTAGAGATCACCTCATGACCAAGCCACGTATGGCGCTTGCTGTACTCATTTCCGGGAATGGCAGCAACCTGCAAGCGCTGATCGACGCCAGCAATGACAGCACCTATCCGGCCTCTATTGCCTGCGTAATATCAAATAACACTCAAGCCTATGGTTTGACACGTGCTGAGAAAGCGGGCATCCCGACGCATGTCATGTCTCACCAGGATTACCCGGATCGCACTGCATTCGATCAGGCGCTGCATGACTGCCTCGCCACTTATGCGGTTGATCTGATCTGCCTGGCAGGCTTTATGCGCCTGCTCTCCCCTTGGTTTGTCAACCAGTGGCATAATAAGCTGGTCAATATCCACCCATCCTTATTACCGGCTTTTAAAGGGCTGAATACGCATCAGGCCACGCTGGATAGCGGAGTGCGCATCGCAGGCTGCACCGTGCATATGGTACGCGCTACCATGGATGAAGGGCCTATTCTGGTACAGGCTGCTGTGCCAGTGCTCCCTGACGATACAGCCGAGAGTCTGGCCAGGCGCATTTTGGCACAAGAGCATCGCTGCTACCCGCTGGCTGTCAAGCTGTTAGCAAATAAGGATATCACATTAGAGGGCGATAAGGTCATGTTCAGCGATAGCGCGCTCAACAGTTTTCAGACGCAGGACGCCCTCATCGTCCCGTCATGAATGGCCACTCGCTGGAAAACCGCACTTATTAACCGACTAATTCCAACTCGCTGAAGAAAAAGCGAATCTCTTTTTCAGCATTGTCCGCACTGTCAGAACCATGCACGGAATTGCGTTCGATATTCTCGGCGAAGCGTTTGCGAATGGTCCCATCTTTCGCGTCATCAGGGTTGGTTGCCCCCATGATTTCACGATAAGCACTGACTGCGTTCTCATGCTCAAGCACCTGCACGATGATCGGTGCTGAGACCATATATTCCACCAGATCATTGAAAAAAGGACGTTCTTTATGCACCTCATAAAATTGCCCTGCCTGCAAGCGGCTCAAGCGAATACGCTTTTGCGCAACAATACGAAAACCATTTTCCTCCAGCATGGCGTTGATGGCACCGGTCAGGTTGCGTTCAGTTGCATCAGGCTTAATAATCGATAAGGTACGTGGCATGGGTGTGCATCCTCAGATTGATGTAATCGGCGTCGTTTTCTTGTTGCCCAAGACATGGTTCGTAATGAACCGGGCATATTCGGGCGCACCATACTGCCGCTTTTCCGAAAATCAAGCGTTACCTAGACTACCTGTTGGAAAAGCACTTTCCTACGACATCAAACCCCGGTAGACATAGCCGCAACATCGCACCATGCAGCCGTAATCCAACGTTAAGGAATACACCATGATCCGATATAGCTGCATCATCGTCTGCTTTGTGCTTGCCGCCTGCTCGCCAATGCAGGCGCTTGATAATCTTGAGGTCACAACGCCTCCACAATCACTGGCCGGCATGCTGGCGCGGGAATATCAGGATTATGCCCGCTCGGAAATGGCCCAATATGATTGGGAAGACGCACGCCACTTTGCCGACAAGGCAGCGCAAGCGGCGCGAGGCGGGAATCCCGAGCCGGACCTGATTAAGACTCGCAACATACCGGACTATGCAATATCTCAACTGACGGACGCACGGCAGGCGCTGATGGATATGCGCGCAAACACGACGGCCCGGCATTACCCGGCCAGTCTGGCGCGATTGCAATTGCTGTTCGACTGCTGGCTGGAACAGGTTGAAGAACAATGGCAAGAAGCCGACATTGCCGCATGCCAGGCGGAGTTCAACATTGCGCTTACCGCACTGAAACACCATATGAAAAATCGTATCGAGGCCGAAACATTACTTGATAATGGCAGCTATCACACCCATAGCCTCTATTTTGGCTTCGATAGTGATCGTCTCGACAAGCACGGACGAGAACAGGTGGCCGCAATAGCGGCCATTATGCAGCAATATCCGGAATTATCACTCCGGCTCAGCGGCCATACGGATCGTAGCGGCTCGAATGCATATAATCGACAGTTGGCCGAACGCCGCGTCGAATCGGTGCAGCTATCGCTACAGCGTCATGATATTGATCCGGGCCGTATCACTGTCTCAGCACCTGGGCAACAGGCAACGGAGCGACCGTCTTTAACCGGCCCAACATTGCCCGCGCCTCGACAGCGGCGCGTCGATGTTGAACTATTTGTTAATTAAGTTGCCCTACAACAACCTCTCATAGGCAGTGATGCCTACAGGGGAGAGTACCATCATGATGCTGAAAGCAAAATCTTTGCTGCTGGCCGGTCTGATTACAGGCTGCACCACAGCGGCACTGCAGGAATTACAACAGACCGAACCGGTGGAAAGCCTGTTTCACCGCACCTTGGCGGCGCATTACCTATCCTTTGCCGAACACGAAGCCGAGTTGTATGATTGGGCTGATTCGCAGCATTTCGCCCGCAAAGGGCTCATCTATGCGTATGGAAACATGGCTGAACCGGAACAACCGGATGCATGGGACATTCAAGGCCCGGCACGCGATGAACTACTCGAGGCGAGAACGGCCCTCATAGCATGGATGACCGATGAGAAAATGAGTCTCTATCCTGAATTGATTGCCGATGCGCAATTCTATTATGACTGCTGGGTAGAAGAAAAAGAGGAAAAATGGCAGGATAATGCCATCTCCGCCTGCCGTGAACAGTTCGCCACGGCCATGGACATGCTTGCCGAAGCAGAAGCCAAGGCACAGGAGCCAGTAGCAGAAACCGGTGATGTCGCCGAATCAACGCCTATTGCAACGCCGGAATTGCCGGAAGTCCAGTTTCAGTCCAGCACCTACATCGTATTTTTCGACCTGGGAAGCAGTACGCTGACGAAAGAAGCCCGCAATACGCTGCAAAATGTCATGACCAATCTGAAAGACATTTCCTCCTACGATATTATCATTAACGGCCATACCGATCGGCTGGGCAGCGCGGAATACAACCTTCAACTGGCATTGAAGCGTGCCGAGCAGGTCAAAAAAATGCTGGTAGGTGAAGGGGTAGAGAAGGAACAAATCAATGTCTTCTCCTTCGGCGAATCCGATCCGCGCGTACCTACGGCAGACAATATTGCCGAGCCGGCAAACCGTCGGGTTGAAATCTACGTAACCGGATAAGCCTCCGACTGCTTTCGCACCATGGGTGATACCGGTTTTATCAGCGATATTCTGGCGTTCGACCGCCAGCAGATGCGTCTGCTCGTCGAAGACCGGCTGATGATCGTCACCATGGCACTGCTGGCCAATGTCCTGTTTTTTTCGCGCGAGCGGCTTGATCTGATCCCCAGACTCCTGCAACCAATCGCGCTGCTGGATCGCTTTCTGCTTTATTATGAGCAACGGCTCAACCGTAGCAACCGTAGTGTCAGCAAGCGCAAGGCCAGAGGCACCATGATCCTGATATGTGCGGCGTTGTTTGGTGCGGCAATGGGCATTTTGCTGGCGAAAATCCCGCCCTTTATTGATCGTATTATTCAAGAAGAACAGAGTTATGGCTGGATCACCACCGTAATCGTGCTGGCCTTTGCCATGGGCTGGCGCAGCATGTATGATACGGCGAATTGGCTCTGCGACCGGTCACATGATGCCTCACTTCAGGAAATGCGCCATTACCTGGCGGATATTTCCTACATCAACACCACAAAAACGGATGAGTTCGGCATTTATCGCCATAGCTGCGAACTGCTGGTTCAGCGCATGAGTGTGCACGTCATTGGCAGTGCCCTGTGGTTTATCCTGTTAGGTCTGCCTGGGCTAGGAGCCTATCTGGCCATCTGCCGGTCACATATCATCCTCGGGCAGCAGACGGAACAGATGCGCGCCTTCGGCAGCGCTGCTCGCTCTGTGGCCATTCTGATGCACGGCATACCGGCGATTATCAGCGCATTTATTTTCAGCCTCTCTACTCTCTTTACCTCCGCCAGCCGCATTGGCCCGGCCTGGAATAGTTGGCGATTGACGACAGCGGAGGGCAAAGCTGTGCCGATACACACATTGCCTTTATTTGTGGTCGCAAACGCCACCGGGAGCCAGTTTGGTGGGCGTCGGCTCATTCATCATATACTCACCAGCGATGAGTGGGTCGGCAGCGGCACCGCTCGTACCAACGACACCCAACTACGCCTGCTCACTCGCATGACTCGCGTCGCACTGCTTTGCGTAATTTTAATCTTTGGCGTGTTAACTATACTCGTTGCGTAATAAGGCGGAATATAACCGCGACAACAACCATCGATATAGGTTCTGTTGAGGTTTTAGAATGACATGGGTTTGAGATGATTGTTTAAGCGAAAATGCCTTGAGATTTTGAGTCATAGTGGTTCTATGTCGAACAAATCAAAGGGCATTTGCAGCAAAAAAGCATCCAAACACAGCCATGATTCAAATCTCAACAGAACCTAGTTATACAACAATGGGTAATAGCCCTAATACGTGGGAAAACACGGTGAAAAAAACGGAAAACCCTGACGATATTGCCGCCTCCCACATTCTTGAAGGGGTGATGGAACATCATCGTCAATCGCAGGCCGACAAGGTCTCATTCGGAGAATTACTCCATTCGCTCCATGAGCGTGGCTTTGCATTCCTGATGATGATTTTTGTTCTGCCCAATTGCGTTCCGGTTCCTATTCCACCGGGAATGTCGACGATCTTCTCCATCCCCATTTTATTCCTGGCCGTGCAAATGGCCTGGGGACGCGACGCGCCATGGCTACCGTCATGGCTGGCCAATAAAACCATCAAGCGAACCACGCTGGCCAAAATTATCGAAGTCATTCTGCCGCGATTACGCAAGGTCGAGCGCATCCTGAAACGCCGCCATTTTTATGCAGAGCCAGCCACACTCGAGAAAGTGGTCGGCGTTATATGCATCATTTACGGCCTGTCGATCGCCGTACCGTTTCCCATGACCAACTTTCTACCGGGCGTTGGTATTTTTCTGATGTCACTGGGCCTGCTGAGTCGCGATGGGCTGGTGATGCTGCTGGGCGTGGTCATCGGCCTGATCGGTGTTGCCTTCACCACCTCACTGGTATTACTGGGCAAAGCCGTCGTGATGAGTATGTTGCCCATTGACCCTGCCGAACTCGGTATGGATGCCATCCCGGAAGAATAGCCCAAGCCAGCCGTTAATCGTGCTCCCTTATGGTCATCTCTATCATTGATCATACGATAATATAAATTGCGAAATCAGCACTTTATTACCATCAATTAACTTTTTGCTTGCAATTTGCCGTAATTATGGCATCTCTGCGCATGGCTGCGGTCCACCCAGCCACTCAGCAACAAAAAAAGCGCAGGGCAATAATAATGAATAAAAATGTGGCGTATGAACCGTTGGAGACACCACGCTCTCTTCTCGTTTTTCTCTATCTTGGCGTAGCTATCTGGTATCTTGGCTGGCGCTTAACCACCTTTAATCCCGATGCCCTCACCTTTTCATGGGCGCTCTATGCGGCGGAGTGTTTTGGCTTTGCCACCACGTTACTTCATCTCTTTATGGTTTGGCGGCTCAGCGTTCGTGAAGCCGTAACCCCGAACCCGGACTGGACGGTAGACGTCTTTATTCCCACATTGAACGAGCCTGTCGAGCTGGTGCGCCGGACGGTTCTCAGCGCCATCGCCATGGATGCCCCTCACCAAACCTGGATTCTTGATGATGGTAATCGCCCCGAAATGAAACAACTGGCTCAGGAGTTGGGTTGCGAGTATGTGGCACGCCCTGGCAGCGAACATGCTAAAGCAGGGAATCTAAACCATGCACTCTCACTGTCGCGCGCCGATTTTATCGCCGTGTTTGATGCCGACCATGCGCCGAAACGTCAATTTCTGTCCCGCACGCTAGGCTATTTTCATGACGAGAATGTCGCGTTTGTCCAAACGCCGCAGGATTTCTACAATCTTGATTCGTTTCAACATAAGCAGGATCGCGATAACCGCCGTGTCTGGACGGAGCAATCTCTGTTCTTCCGCGTGATTCAGCGCGGGAAAGATTATTGGAACGCGGCCTTCTTTTGCGGAAGTTGTGCTATTATCCGCCGCACCTCACTGATGTCAATTGGTGGATTTGCCACCGGCACGGTGACAGAAGATTTGCATACTTCTATCCGCCTGCATAAAGAAGGCTTTAAATCCGTCTACCATAATGAAACCCTGGCATTAGGCCTCGCCCCCTCGCAGTTGGAGCCATTTATTTCTCAGCGTATCCGCTGGGGACAGGGGGCCATGCAGGTATGGAAAAAAGAAGGCATTTTGTTTAGTTCAGGCCTGACACTGGCGCAGAAATTGTGCTATTTCGCCTCGATGATCACCTATTTCGATGGCTGGCAAAAGCTGGTTTTTTATGTCTCTCCCGTGATTGTCCTGACGCTTGGCATTATGCCGGTACAAACCATCACCACCGAATTTTTTCTCCATTTTATCCCGTACATCATCCTGACATTCTGGGTGTTTGAGGAAACTGGCCGTGGATTTGGCGACAGCCTGCGTATTGAGCAATATAACATGTCGCGCTTTGCCGCATTTGCCTGGTCGACGCTCGGCCTGCTGCGCCGCAAGCTCTCCTTTAAAGTGACAGACAAACGTCTGACCACCATGCCACATATCCATCAATGCCTGCTTCCTCAATATCTGGTGCTGGGAGGAAGCGCCATCGCTGTTGGAGCGGGCATTTTCTACGCTGTAGTCGAAGCGCCGCATTTAGGCAAAACCGCCCTGCTTGCCAACCTGTTCTGGGCAAGCGTCAATTTGTTGATTGCCGGTACCGTTATTAACTTTGCGCTGCGCCTCAACAGCTTTCGCCGCAAAGAATATCGCTTTCCGATTCCTCTGGTGACAAAGCTGCGCATGGGTCAGCGCGCCGAACATATGGGTTCAATCCGCAATATCTCATCCAGCGGCTTTCAATTGGCCGGGCCGATCAATCACACCCTGCATATCGGCGAGACGGTCAGCGGGATGATTTATTTGCCGGATGGCCCTCTGGCATTTCTTGGCCGTATCCGTTCACTCATTTCAGCGCCGGAAAGCCAGACGATCCAGGCGCTTGGTATTGAATTCGACTGGCAGGATCAACAGGCACGTGATCGCCTGGATCTGTTCCTCTACGGATCAGACCTGCAATGGCATCTGAACCGCCTGCATGAGCGCGCCGAAACGCCGCTGGAGCGGCTGCTGGGCGGATTTGGCATTATCACGGAAGAATCCATGCCGGACAACTGGTCGTCGATTGCACTGCGCTCGGTCAATGACGATGAAGAAACCGTGCAGTCCGGCGCCATCGCCGTCTGCCCGGATACACATAAATCATCCTTGGTCACCTATAAACCAATGGTAGCCGGTAGTGTTGTCGAAACACGCATCTTCTCCGGTGATCGTGAAGTCACAGTTCGCGGCAAGGTAAGTAACGAAAAAAGACTGGAAAATGGTTCCGCCAGTCTCTATTGGTACGACCTGAATGACGATGAACGCAACGTGGCATAAGGAACCTCCCATGGCACGATCCCTCCGAACATACGCCCTGGCATCCGGTTTACTGCTGACATTCGGTGCTTCGGTCGCTCAGGCAAAAGAATCCATGTTTCTCACCGGGGCTGAACTGGGAGATGAAAACAGTAATTACGGTTTTGCCGCCGTGGTGACTCCATTTGACGGCAGTACGCTTGGCAATGGCTGGGTTCAGCGTTACTGGGTCGAAGGCCTGACCTATCAATATGAAAAAACGCCAACGCTTGATATTGATGCTGCTGCCTATGGCGGTGAAGCTGCCGTTGGCTATCAGCAATCATTTGATAGCGGCTGGTGGGCCGCCTATGCTGGTGCCCTTTATCGCCATACTGATCTATCGCCCAATGACCCGGATAATGACATTGAGGGCAATGCCTTTGGCCTGAAACTCCAATTGGAAGGCGAAAAAGAACTGAGCGATGCCGTTAAAACCAACGCAATCGCCAGCTACACCATTGGCACCGAGTCTTACTGGGCGCGTGGGCGACTGCTGTTCAAATCATTCGATGATCTGTTTGTCGGCCCGGAAGCCATCATCCATGGCGACGAAGCATATCGCGCCCATCAGTTGGGTGTTGTCGTCACTGGATTTAAGGTGAATGACGATTCAGAGTTAGGTGTCAAAGTGGGGGCACGGTATAATGAGGGCGATAAATACCGCCCCTATGTTGGTATTGAGTTCACCAAACCCTTCACGCTCTAACACCACCCATCCTCATGGGTGTGCGCCGTACCTCTTCACGAAGATTGATCATATGCAGCATTCTCGCTACACTGCTACCTGTTAGCGGGCATGCCGATATCACATGTCAGCCTGGACAATGCTTCTCACCCATCTATAGTCGCTCCATGACATTCGCTGAACAAAACCGTTTGAACGTGATCGGCACAGAACTAAAGCCTTGTGGCGGCTCAGGTCGCACCGGCTTTTATCGTAATGGCTTTTGCCATACAGGGCCGAATGACCATGGCATCCATGTCGTCTGTGCCAAGGTAACGGATGCGTTTTTGCGCTATAGCAAAAACCGCGGCAATGATTTGATCACACCCAACCCGGACTTTCGCTTTCCAGGCCTTAAAGACGGGGATCACTGGTGCCTTTGCGCCTCTCGCTGGCTGGAGGCATATAAGGCAGGCGTCGCCCCTCCTGTCGTGCTGCAAGCCACCCATCACAAGGCCTTGGAGATTGTCCCACTGGATGCGTTGACAGAGCATGCCAGCGACATGCAGGAAAATGCCTCATCCACAGCCAGTAAACCATAAACGCTATCGGCCATTACTTGAACAAGTCAAGATAGTGCGCATATCCTTCGGCCTTCAGCTGCTCTTTGGGAATAAACCGCAATGATGCCGAATTGATGCAATAACGCATACCGCCTTTGTCTGCCGGACCATCGGGAAACACATGCCCCAGATGCGAATCGGCCTGACCGGAGCGCACTTCCGTACGCGTCATCCCATGGCTGGCATCCGCTTGTTCACTAATCTTTGCGCCTTCTATGGGCTTTGTAAAGCTAGGCCAGCCAGTGCCGGAATCAAATTTATCGGTCGATGAAAATAACGGCTCGCCCGACACAACATCGACATAAATACCCTCTTCCTTATGATCCCAGTATTGATTGCGAAAGGCCGGTTCCGTGCCTCCTTCCTGCGTCACATGATATTGCATTGGATCCAGCTCAGGTAACGCAGTGGTCTGTTGCTTCGTCATTGTCTCGTCCTTTCCTTCCATGGCATATCCATCTCGTTCATCTGTCAAGCTGATACCCATCACGATTAACCCAATCATCAGGTAGCGCATTTTTTCCATCATTCAATCTCCTTTGCCTTACCCTCATATTCGGTATCGGTCGCAGAAGCGTTACAATGGCATTATTGAATCATTCCTGATCATACGGACACCAAGCCTCGTTGCATATATAAGATTATTAGTGAAAAATTTAATGGATGTCAGGTAAAGTTCCCATAGCGAAAAATAAACATTAGATCCACCTAACCCATGACCTCATCTTCACGCATCACCTTTATGAACTGTCCGCTTGATGCCATTACCATGGATGAAAGCCTACAGCGCATCGAATCGGCCATGGCCTCCAACACATTGCTTCAGCATGTGGTGGTCAATGTCGCCAAACTGGTCAATATGCAGCGTGATGAAGCGCTGCGCCGTGACGTGACCACCAGTGATTTGATCAATATCGACGGTGCCGGGGTAGTATTAGGCGCACGCCTCATGGGCCATGTAATTCCCGAGCGTGTCACCGGGATTGATCTGATGGAACACATCCTGCGTCTGTGTCATGAGAAAGGCTACCGCCCCTATATTCTCGGTGCCAAACAAGAGGTATTGGAGCAAGCAGTTGCTAATATTCAGCAGCGCTACCCGAATATTACCTTTGCCGGCTATCGCAACGGGTATTTCAATCAGGAAGAAGAACCGGCAATCATAAAAGCCATTGCAGATTCGCAGGCCGACTGCCTGTTCATCGCCATGCCAACCCCGCATAAAGAACGGTTGATGCATGATTATAAAACTGCATTTCATGTGCCATTCTTGATGGGAGTAGGCGGATCGGTCGATATTATGGCGGGTATTACCAAACGCGCCCCGCGCTGGATGCAACGCGCCGGGTTGGAATGGCTCTATCGACTGCTGCAGGAACCCAAACGCATGTGGAAGCGCTATGCGGTAACAAATGGCTTATTTGCCTGGCTCATGATCAAGGAACTGCTAACTGGCCGTAAACAGTCACATCAGGGCTAACTATTGCCAGAAAATAAAATCAATGCGCGTTAATGGCCCGCAATACGACCCATGGGGTTTTGATTAACACTTTCACATCAAGCCAGAGCGACCAATGCTCAACATAGTGGATATCGCAATCCACTCGTTTCTGCATATCTTCCGGCGTATCGATTTTACCGCGAAATCCTTGCACTTGCGCCCATCCGGTCAATCCCGGCTTCATCGCAAAACGCCGGTCATAATGACGCACCGTCTTGCGATAGCACTCATCATGGTAAACCATATGCGGGCGCGGCCCAACCAGCGACATATCGCCCATGAGCACGTTAATCAGTTGCGGCAATTCATCAATGCTGGTTTGGCGTAAAAATTTGCCAAGACGCGTCATGCGTGGGTCACCCGGCCGGGCATGATCGGCTTCCGTCTGCTTCGAGGCCGCCTCGGTCATGGTACGAAATTTGATAATCTGAAAGGCCTTACCATGACGGCCACCACGATCCTGCCGAAAAAATACCGGGCCGCGACTATCGAGTTTGATGCATATCGCCGTCACGATCATCAACGGCGCGAATAATATAAGCAAAATGAACGCAACCACTCGGTCAAGGCCATGCTTCACTTGCAGTGCCTGCGGGTGGTGAATGCTCACACCCTGTTGATCAAGGACAACAGAAGATGCCGCTTCATCCGATAAAGACATGGTTTTTTGTATGGACTCGCTGGAGGAATACATACGGCCCTCTTGCTACTTATTATTCATTGATTATTGCGGTGCGGCGTTAAAAATTAATTAAGCTTAACTATACAGAAATCAATGAATGTTTGTGACATATTCATCCTGACCTGGCAAGATGCATGTTTTATCGTGTATTCAGTGAGTTTGTCTCGAAAAATACACTGCAGCCGGACAGCATTGAACATTACTCCGCCTTTAGCGCTCATACACACGATGATTCATAAGACGCATGATCGGCAAAGGCCAGATAGGTGGAAAGAGCGAGATACATCCAGGCCTGTGTCCAGCGCAGATACGGAATGCGGTTCATTCCATAACGGGTGCGCTGATAGGCAAAATATCCACGCTTTTCCTGCCACATCTCTCGCAATACCCAGCGCAAGACCTGCTCCGCCAACGCTACTTGCGCCTCATTGGGGTGGATAGATAAAAAAGTGATCATTGACTGCGCTACATTATGACAATCCAGCGGCCAGCGATTTGTATCATAATAACGAGGGCTGCCATCCGCCTCGAAGAAATGCGCCTGATAATAAGCCAATCCGCGCTCTACAGCCGCATCCACTCGCCACTGCATCGACTGATCTCCCAGCAAAGCAGCGCTGCGACTCAATGCCTCAATATTGTAGCCAGTATGAAAACCATCGACAAATTGATGGTGCGATGCCTCACCATAGACCCAGGCACCATCTGCACGCTGCGCTTTGAGTGAATAATCCATTGCCGCCAGCGCAAGTTCTTTATATGCATCGCCTCCACCAGCGTCATATCCTTCTGCCAGCACATAGGCTCCCCACAGGCTGGCATTATGCACCATTGTCAGCTTGCCCGGAATATAGCCAATATAAAGCGACCCATCCTCACGGCGAATGACCAGTTCCCGCTCAACAAACTGTGCTGCCGCCTGAATCACCTCATCATAGCCTCCAGCTTCGGCAAGCGCGCGCACCGCATAAGTCGTGCAGATCATATTCGGCACCCCCTGCGGCACGAAAAAAGCTCGTGCCTGCCAGTCAAACGGGTAGCCCCAGGCAGCCTCTCCCCACCGTTCTGAGTCGGCACGCAATGCCAACAATCGATCCAGTAATTGTCGTTCCTGCGCCTGGTCACCCATGAGTCCACTGGCCCGGGCACAGAGGGCAACCGATTTTGCATTGAGGGTTTTAGGCACCCATGCCAGCCGCCGAAAATTCACAGGCAAACGCTTGAATAGCTGGAGCCAGGCAAGACGACAAAATGCACTGCGATTAAGTGGTGTGGCGCGAAACAGACGGCTGTTCAACCCGTCGAACGGATCCCACCCATGATAATCATCCTGCCGAATATAGCGCTCCAATGCCTGATGCACCTCACGCGCCTGCGCCACAAGATCAGTCGAAAACGCAACCGTCTCGGCTCCTGATGCGGGCATCGCTTTCGTCACGAGAGCAAGACCATCTGGCGCGTGCGCATGGACTGATCAGCCGCCAGCGTCACACGCGTGGTTGCTTCGAGACAAGGCAAAGACATAGGCATCGCTTCGCCGTTTTTGATCGACTGAACAAAAGACATCATCTGGGCCTTTTGTCCCTTGTCGGCTGTGAACTTTTGCAGACGTTTAGCACGCGCATCCCATATGCACAGACGTTCAAAATTCTCCATTTGCACGGTCTTACCGCCGCCGGACACTTCCAGCCATTCTTTCGGCAATTTGGTACCACCTTGCGTCAGATAATGCAGGGTTGCGACCGAACCATCATCATATTGCACCGTGACTGCCATATTCTCCAAATCATCACGTGAGGTTGCCTCAGGGCGCAGAGCCATCGCCGTCACTGCACGCGGCATCGCCCCCGTCAGATAGGCAAACACATCAAAGAAATGGCCGGCCTCACCAATAAACCGGGTACCTTCTGCCGGGTCACATTGCCAGGCTGTCTGATCCAATGGCCCGGCATGAACACGATAATGCATGACCAGCGGCGCATTTTTATCCTGGAACATTTTCTTCATCTGCTGAATGATAGGAGAGAATCGGCGATTAAAGCCAACCTGCAGCCGGTCATTGCCAGTGCTGTGTACCGCATCCAACACCTGTGTCAGCCCCTCCTCGTCAATTGCCAGAGGTTTTTCGACAAACACTGCCTTACCAGCACTCAATGCTTCTGCCGTCATGCGCGCGTGACTCGCATGACGCGTGGCAATCAATACCGCATCGATGGAATCGTCACGCAGCAGCGCCTGATAATCTGTGCCATGGCTGACAAAACCAAACTTGCGCGCAGCATTGGCGCCGGAAAGCGACGTGCCGGTCGCCACCGCCTGCATCATAACCTGCTTGTGATCTTTCAGATGCGGCAACAACATGCTGGAGGCATAATTACCCGCGCCAATCACCCCAAGCCGCACCGCTCCTTCCACAGCCGTGGCGACGGTCGTCATGGTGGGGCGTGATGCCTCACCTGCGTCAATATGCTCTGCATAGTGAAATAAAATGCCCAGCCCGCTGATCTCTCCGGCATGCATACGCTCATAAACGTTCACTGCATCATCAAATGGAAAGACCTGATCAATCATCGGTGTTAAGTCGATCCGACCGCTGGCAATCAACTGCAGAAAAGCCGCAAGATTGCGCTGCTCCGTCCAGCGTACATAGCCGATAGGATAGTCGATGCCTTTCTCTTCATAGGTCGGATCATACCGACCCGGCCCATATGAACGTGAAAACCGTATATCAATCTCTTTCTGGAACATCTCAACATAAGGCAGATCAAGCGCGGTTTTCCCCACACAGACAATCCGCCCGCGGTCACGACAAAGGCTGATTGCCTGCTCTAATGGCGCATTACTGCTGCTACTGGCACATAAAAAGACACAATCGGCTCCATAACCACCACTCTGCTTCTGCAACGCCCTCATCACCCCATCATCATCAGGATGCGCCGCCCGTGACGCACCGCCACTCTCTTCCGCCAGTCGGCAACGTTCCGCCGACGGATCGATGCCGATCACCTGCATGCCGGCAGCACTCAAAATTCGGCAGAGCACCTGCCCAACCAGGCCGAGTCCGATGACGCAGGCGGTCTCGCCAAGCCGCATATCGCCCTGGCGGAATCCATGCAGGGCAATCGCCCCGATGGTAGCAAACGCAGCCTGCTCCATACTAACGCTATCGGGTACCGGCACCACCAGTTGACGCGGTACAAAGTTGATTTCCGCATGATTCGCATATCCTGCACCGGCACAGGCCACGCGCTGGCCCACTTCAAATTCTTCCGCACCCTGCCCGACCGCCTCGACCACACCGGAGAGCGAATAACCAAGCGGCGTGAGTGAATCGAGTTTGTTCATTACCTTATGATAGGTCGCCGTCAGCCCTTGCTGCTGCACCGTCTGCATCACTTTTTTCACCTGGTCTGGCCTGGCACGCGCTTTTTCTACCAGATTCATCTTGGCTTCACGCACTTTCATTCCTTCCGTGCCCTGCGAAATCACGCTGTAGGCACTCCGTACTAAGACGCCGCCCCGCTTGAGTGCAGGCGGATCTACCTGCTCCAGATTCACTGCCCCGCTCTTATAATTCTGGCTCACCTGACGCATCGTATAGACCCTTATTATGTTGCCATTTTTTGAGGAGCGTGCTGATGACGCATTACCGCATGAAAATCAAATCGCGCATGCTTCTTCAGCATCGCATATTCTCTGGCGATAGGCGTACAAATCACGGCCATCCAGGGAATCATCATCACGCCAAAATATGTGCCTACACCAGGAGCCGTAATCGAATTGAGCGTTAAGAGTAAGGCGATACTGATGATCATCGGGCGATATGCCGGTAATATGCGAAAAGCAGCGACATATCCGGATACATACACCGATAGTAACAGCAATACCGCTGGCCACCCGCCTCCCATCCAGGCTGTTAGCCAGACATTATGTGCGGATGAGACCTGAATTGGTAATTTATCACCAATATTCAGAATGATTTGCGCAAAACGGTCACCGGCAGCAAACCCACGGCCAAATGGAACGTTTTTGGTGGACTCCCAGTATAAATCCCAAATCGTAAAGCGCCCAGTGCCACTAAAAAAGGCGCGCGTATCCTTCTGCAAGACAAAAGAGGCAAACTCTACAATCGGCTTGAACTGAGTAGGGGCATACATCAGCATAAAGAAGCCTATAATGCCTATTACAAGAGCCGTAGTACCAAAAATGCGCATTAAGGCACCCCCACGGATCGTAATGTAGCATAGTACCGCTAAGATCAGACAATAAGTGGTTGCCGTCGATCCGGAAGCCATAAAAATATAAATCCCAAGCAACAAGTCCCAGCGACGCTTGCGCACCGAATCACCATGGAGCGGACAGGTAAAATACATAAAAAGAAAGACAGCAGATAAGACGGAATAGGTATTACTCAAGACGAAGGTAAAATACCGTCCATCCATAATATTCATAAAGGCGACATCAACCGTTGTTAACATGCGCGCAAGCAGAAGAATCCGTAGAATCGAATAAAGTACCTCCAACCCTTTTTCTCGATAAAACAGGTGAACCATCACAATGGTGTAGGCCAGCAGCTCGAATACACGATAGGCCGTAAAAGCTGGAAAAAAAGACCACGCCGTTGTCACCGCATAATAGGTGACAAGCAACAGGAAAAACAGGCGTGGACCAGAGAGCATAGTTCTTAATGCCACC
Source organism: uncultured Rickettsiales bacterium (assembly GCA_964435165.1). Classification (GTDB taxonomy): domain Bacteria; phylum Pseudomonadota; class Alphaproteobacteria; order Rickettsiales; family RI-342; genus CAYSXY01. Next base: position 8,850 of record CAYSXY010000003.1, on the reverse strand, counting down.
TGTCCACGTCCAATCAAAAAGGCACTCCACACACCGGCAACGATGGCGAAAAAGACAGTAGCCAGATTATACGTAGACAGACCTTGTTCAATCAACGCTGCCGGATCATCTCGTCCGACCCAGAAAAAAGGCAACACGACAATCGGAGCACACAACACCCACTGACTCACCACAGGACTGCCGATACTAAACCGCGCTTCCAGGCGCGATATCCCACTCTGACGCATCGCCGCTAAATACATGGTAAGCGTTAGAATAGTGGCAATACCCATGACAATGGTAAGCAGGTCCATCGAAAAAAACTTCTATATTTTATTGATAAATCAATACACTAATCTTATGCGCTATCTTCTTTCAGAAACCATAATCTTTTCTTAAAGAAAGAGAAAAATACGGCCATCACACTTCAGACATTCTTCATATAACAGCCAATAAAACAATATGATTGATCAGGAATGAGGATAATGATGGATGCACTGACAGTACGCAAAATCAACCTGCTACGCCTACCATTAATCACACTGATTCTTTATCTACATATGTATGGCAATGTTCATCTAGCAAATACTGACATCATCACATCAGCTAATCCCGTCCCCATCGCCATATCGCAGTTTCTTGCACGCTGCGCCGTTCCACTATTTTTTATTATTTCTGCGTTTCTACTTGCACGCGATTTTTCGCTAAATCTGCAAAGCTACACATACATGGTGCGCAAACGCATACATAGCATCGCTCTGCCCCTCATGATATGGAACATAATGATATTAAGCGCCTATGCACTTGCGCAATCTATCGAAGCACTGCAGTTCGCTTTCTCACAAAATGCCCTGCTCATTAGAGACTACACTCTTAGTGACATCATAAATGCCATCACCGGTATCGGCAGCATACCCATTGGCTATCATTTATGGTTTCTTCGGGATTTATTCCTGCTCTGTTTGCTGTCTCCACTATTTTACATCATCGCGAAAAGCGGAGGCTGGTATATTGCAGCACTTCTTGGTCTTGTGTGGATAATGGATCCACTTATCAAGCCTTGGTTCTATGGCATTGAATCGATATTCGCGTTTTATATCGGGATATTACTGGCGACTCGGCCAGTCAGACTTCATCACTTCGACAACAATATCACACCAATCGCTTTCATTACACTGCTCGCAACCGCCACCGGAACATGGGCATATCTTGCAGAACTACAGACAATTTCTACAGTAATGAAGAAAATAGTCATCATCACGACCATTCTTTTCATCTGGGGCATGATTGGCAACATACGCGTTGGGTCACCGACAGACAAAGCACTCACCTTCGGCAGCTACTATGCATTTTTCATTTATGCTGCCCATGAACCGCTACAGACATTTCTACGAAAATTGAGCTATCGCATAGTGGAACCATCACACGTTGCAGAACAAACACTCCTATATCTCATGACCCCATTATGTACGCTGATACTTACGATCTGCACTGCTGTGATTTTAAAACGCTCCGTTCCGTCGCTATTCCGCCTGTTAACGGGAGGCCGATCATCGCATGTCACTAAATATTAACGCCTTTTTGATAACTAATAATCACTAACACAGAATAGAATTGAGTGATGAATATCCAGACATACGTATGATGTTCATTGCCTGTTCTTGAGCCTTACGCCTTACAAAGGATAATCCATAGGGATAGGGATAGGGATAGGGCTGATATGCAACATAATCCACGAGGGTTCCTCACGTGTCTTCAAGTGCTTCACTACAGGTCAGTTCGGAACTTCAGGAGAAATACGATAGTTATTATGACGAAACGGTCACAGAATGGCGGCATGTCAGTGCGAAATACAAAGTGCAGCATATCGCTGAGATCTGCAATGGCATCATCGAACCGGAAAAAGTCATGGAAGTCGGTGCCGGAGAAGGTGCCAACCTGGCATTATTGGACAAAATGGGCTTCGGCGACAAACTCTATGGCATTGAAATTTCTGAATCAGGTGCCGATGCCATACGCAAACGTCATATCTCGTCACTAGTGGAAGCGAAAACTTTTGATGGCTACCATCTCCCATATGAAGACCAAACTATTGACCTCATCTACTCTACACATGTGCTCGAACACGTCGAGCATGAACGGCTATTTCTCAAGGAACTCATGCGTGTCGGCAAAATGATATTGATCGAAGTGCCGCTAGAAGACAGTGCCCGCCAGCCTAATCATTTTGTTGAAAACGATATCGGTCATATCAATTTTTATCATTACGGTTCTATTCGCCGGCTGCTTCAGTCGACCGGGCTGGAAATTGTCAATGAGAAGGTATACGATCATCCACTTGAAATTATGACTTTTCGCAGCGGTATTAGCGGATACCTCAAATTCGCTGTCCGTCGAACCCTTTTCACCCTTTGGCCTCGACTCGCCCGTCGCCTCTTTGATCAGCATTATTGCTGCCTGTGCCGCCCGGCCTCATCGTCAAATTCAACCAACACCGTACCAAGCCAATCATGAATCGCGAACGCATCTCACGACTAAAACGTTTTATGCACCCATCCGCATGGAACATTATGGCGCATATAGCCACGGATCCGTCATTGGATCGTATGTTTGAGCAGCAACGACGTAGCTTTACCCAAAAGCTTGAGCACCCACTTCCGTGGTGGACCTTCGATGCCATCGATTTCATCAAGGCCGAACTCACACCAAATGCCCGTGTTTTTGAATGGGGAAGCGGCTTTTCAACGCTCTGGATGACACGGAATGGCCATCGCGTCATTGCTTTGGAAGACAATGAAGAGTGGTATAAAACGATTCATAAACGCTTAGAGGGCACCGCCTCAGACATTCGCCTGACACCACTTGGTGATGAATATATCAAGCCCGACATACCATTTGCGGAGTTTGACCTTATAATCATTGATGGCCGTGATCGTTCCCAGTGTTGTTATACCCTTATAGAACAAGCCAAACAAGGTAAGCTTAAGTCCGGCGCGTTTATCCTGTTCGACGACGCTCAGCGCAAACATTACTTCCCTGCAATCAAAGACCTGATACCCTATACATCCGCTCATTACGCCTTTTCTGACCCAAGCAGCATGGTTATGCAGGAAATCACCTCCATATTTACAGTCAAGTAAACTGGCTTTATGACGCAACGGTCATGAATCACATTACGTATACGCAATCGCGCCTGAAGCAATTCGCACTCTCGCGTGGATACGCGTTCAGCCTTAAATTACTTGGAATTCTGGCACAATTGACATCGATGCTGCTGGTCATGGAAATGCAACCGTTAAACGTTGTCAGCCAGTATTACGCCACAGTGGCGCTCGCCACCATTGCCAGTGTTATCATTACACTGGGTTATAACCGCTACTGCTTTCGTATTATGCAGCGCCCAAGCAGTGATTACGTTGCCGCCGCACGGTCACTGAGTATTTTCTGGCTATGCAGTATTCCCTGTGTACCGATCATGCTCATCTACAGTATGTATCAATCACTAAACATCATCGCCATTCTGTGCATTTACAGTGCTCGGCTGCTCAGTGAAGCATATGTCGTCAATCGCCATCGATTGGTATTGAATGATGCGATTCCCAGAACGCTCTTGATTGAGGTACTCCAACCTCTCACTTTCATCCTGATGATGGGAGCATTTTTCCTTATCGAACAAGAAACAGGTGATCATTATCTCGGCCTTACGGGACTTGGCATTCTCTACCTGATTTCAAACGCCATCATGTTTATATCGAGCGTAAGAATGACACACAGCACCAATATATGGTTACAAGCCTTTGTGGTCAGTATTCGTCTCGGCGCCATTGCCCCACTCATGCGCGCCATCAAGCGTGGACTGCCAGTGGGCTATGACGCTATACTCAATACATTGCTGAATAATGTGACGATTGTCATTGCGGACTTTTTTCACCGTGATACCGCAGTTGTATTGCTCGGCATCTTCCAGCGCCTCTATTTCATCGCCCAGGCCTTTATTACGATTACCGTCATGTATCGTCTGAAAGGCTTTTACAAAGCCCATATTACCCATCGGCAGGCCCTTAAAACGTTGGCCATTAGCCTGGCAATGGTCATCATCCTCTGGATTAGCGGACACCTGGCCTATAACATATTGTATTTGCCATTCTTCTCTGCGTTTGAATCGCAATTCCTTGGCAATCTACGTCAACTCTCATCCGCTATTCTGCCGATTGCCGCAACCGTTGGCTGTTATTATATCGTTCAGCATCTTTCATATGCTGCATTGGGTGCTGACAAGCGCTACTTGCGCGTCTGGGCTATCAAAGCCTGCACTGCGTCACTTATCATCATGCTGATATTCATTTTTTCATATACAACCCTATCACAACAGCAGCAAACCAGCTGGGCGATCATTGCCTATGCAGCAGCCATGTCCATCAACGCGATGATCTTATGGATAGGTCTGTTTCGGAAAAACAACGGGGCCTAAGGTTTGATTGCTTCGACAATCACAGCATCCACCGTACGGTCTTCCAGCTCAATAAGCGTTATATCCTCAATGGCACTGTCAAATGCACCACGCGATGCAACTTGGGTAAACCCTGCTTCTGCAAGCACAGCCTCCAATGTCGGTGTATCATACATACATTTATGCGGATATTGGGTATAGGGCCGTAAAATCTCTTTGATTTTGTTGGATGCCGGCGGATAAAGCACATCCAGCGCTTCGATAAAGCGATCTGCTCTAATCTCACCCTTATTGTAACGCTGTACAATCACCGCCAGATCCGGCACCACAATGCGAATCACTCCGCCGGATTTCAACACTTTGAAACATTCGGCCAAAAAACGCAGACCGTCTTCCCGCTTGATATGCTCTAGCGTATGTGAGCTATAAACAGCATCCGCCGAACCTTCGGCCCATGGAAAAGGTCTCAGTAGATTATGAATAACAATATGGTCATCCCAATCCAGATCAAATAGGCGTAACTTTCGGTTAATCGGCCGAATCAAAGGCCACTTCATGACACGCGCTCCCAGCGCATAATCCACATTAGTCCATCCAGCCGGCGTACAGGCTCCGCATCCCAGATTCAGCTTCATACCAACATACCTTTCTATAGACTGTCACATGCTCAGGCGACATGCCTCTTAGAACGATCAGAAACGTGACCATCGACTGGCTGACGACCAATCGAATAATAATGAATAGCCTGATGCATAAACTCACGGAGGTGAAAGATATTGCGTAAGTCGATCAGCACCGGCACACGCATCCGCGATTGCACTTGTGCAAAATTCAAAGACCGAAACTCGTCCCACTCTGCCAGAATCACAGCGGCATCCGCATGATCGAGTGCTGCGTAGGCGTCATCCACATAGTGAATCGCGTCTGGAAGTAATGGCCTGGCCTGCTCCATCCCTGCCGGATCATATGCCTTGATCGTTGCGCCGGCTTCGAGCAATCGCGGCAAAATCACCAAACTCGCACTGTCACGCATATCATCGGTATTGGCTTTAAAAGTCAGCCCCAGCACGCCAATCGTCTTCCCGACAACATCTCCACCCATAATCTCAATAATACGATTAGCCATCATTGCTTTACGCTGATCATTGGAGTCAATCACCGATTCCACAATTCGGCTGGGTGCGCCAGCTCTACGCGCCGTTGCCGCCAGCGCATGTGTATCTTTCGGAAAACAGGACCCACCATAGCCGGGACCGGCCTGGAGGAAATGCTTCCCAATACGTTTATCCAGCCCCATGCCACCAGACACATCATCGATATTCGCCCCTAATTCCTCACATAATGTCGCCATCTCATTGATAAATGCCACCTTAGTCGCCAGGAATCCATTGGCGGCATATTTGATGAGTTCAGCGCTGGGTGGATTTGTCATGAGCAATGGCACTCCCTTACGCGTTAAAGGCGCGTAGATTTCCGCAAGCATCTCTCGCGCATATGGACTGTCTGCACCCACGATCACCCTGTCAGCATTCATAAAATCGCTGATTGCCGAACCTTCACGCAAAAACTCTGGGTTTGACGCCACCTCAATCTGTGATTCCGGGTTCCACTGGCGTATTTTCGCCATAAGGTCGCGGGTTGTTCCCACCGGCACCGTCGATTTCGTCAACAGCACCAATCGGCCGGACGCCGTTTCCGCCACCGCCCTTGCCACCTCATAAACAGCAGATAAATCAGCATCCCCATTCTCGCCCATCGGCGTGCCAACGGCAATGAAGACCACATCACTCTGCTGTACTGCGTCAGACAAATCTGTCGTAAATTGCAAATGACCCTTGGCACTATTGCGCTCTACCAACGCTTTTAGACCAGCCTCATATATTGGAACGGACCCGGAACAAAGCCTGTCAATCTTTGATCTGTCTTTATCAACACAAATAACCTGGAAACCCCATTCCGAAAAACAAGCCCCGGACACCAACCCGACATAACCAGTACCGATCACAGCGATACGCGGCATAACCACCAATTCCTATGTATTATTGGATTACTCAATGTCGTGTAAATTACACGCTGATGATTGCAACATCATTAAGAAAAAGGGCTGATCACCATCAGTGACCAGCCCTCTTGTAAACAGGGTCATCTATGACGTTAAATCAGTCCCTGTTATCCGAAATAAATGTCGTCTTCTGTCCAGAGATGGTCATTTTCGGCCACAATCACCCCTGTGTCGCCGCCTTCGTTAGCGAACACTAATGTATTGGTACCAAAACCAGACACATCCTCCGCACCGAAATCTTCGTCTTCAATGCGCACCAAATCTTCATCAGGATTAAAGTCCGTAATACGCTCAATGTTCGACTCAGCATCGAAGAAGAAAATATCTTCCCCGGCATCGCCAGTCAGCACATCACCGCCAGTCACATCTGCCACTTGTGGATCAGTTGCCACGTCATAGTCTGACTTATCAAAATCTTTTTTCCAGGCTTTGAACAGGCTGGCTGTTTGTACCTGCTTATCACCATCATAAAGTTTTACCCGGCCAAGCGGAATCATCTCTGAGAGATCAATCATGAAATACGTATCCTGACCATTTGGCACGAATATATCGGTAGGCTCACCAAACTTACTGTAAAGACGCCAATTCAGATCCAAATCTTCACCAGTGTTGTTGGTAATACGAAAAACTGCATTCCCATCAAGATTTCCGACGGCTCTAAAGGCAAATTTACGGCTAAATTCAGAATCGACGGAGAGCACTCCATCCGCATCAGCCAGCAGCAAATCGCTTAACTCCTCCGTGCCTGCGGGTGTGAAGGTAAAGGTGCCATCATCCGCATTACCATTGAGCTGATCATCGCCCTCACCACCCAACAAGGTATCGGCACCGCTTTGCCCAAACAAATTATCATTACCCGACCCGCCTTGAAGCGAGTCATTTCCGTCTCCGCCTTCCAGGCGATCATCTTGTGACCCGCCATCCAGCGTGTCTGCTCCTGCGCCGCCAAAAAGCCTATCGTAGGCAACACCGCCATAGGCGATATCATCACCATCGCCAGCATTGAGATTATCATCTCCATCGCCAGCATCGAGCGTATCAGCGCCAGCACCCGCAACCAGCGTATCATTTCCGGCACCGCCACTCAGTGAATCATTTCCATCTTCACCAGCGAGAAAGTCTGCGCCAAAGCCGCCGGAAAGTACATCCTGACCAATACCGCCATAGGCGATATCATCACCGTCGCTTCCTAACAGCAGATCATCACCATCCTGACCGTACAACGTGTCATTATCACGTCCGCCATCCAGCGTATCATTGCCGCTTTCACCAAGCAGCAAGTCGTTATTCTCTGAGCCGAAAATACTATCATTCTGGTTACCGCCATACGCAGTGTCATCACCACGGCCTGCGTTGATAATATCATCACCAGCGCCACCAATGAGCAAATCATTATCGTCACCGCCATCAAGCGTATCATTGCCATCACCGCCATCCAGAACATCATTACCGCCGCTACCGATCAAGCGATCCTGGTCCGCCTGACCAATAATATTATCATTACCAAGCCCTCCGAACAGTACATCGTCACCTGCTTCACCGACAATCAGATCATTACCGTCTTCAGCCCACACGGTATCATTCCCAATACCCGCATAGAAAACGTTGTTGCCATCACGACCATAAATGAGATCATTACCCGCACCGCCTCGGAGCAGATTTGTGCCAGCGCCTGAATCTAACGTGTCATTACCAGCGCCGCCATCCAGCAGGTCATCGCCTTCTCCACCATTCAACCAGTCATCATCATCCCGTCCGTAAAGACGGTCATTGCCAGCATCGCCGCTTAACGTATCATTGCCTGCATCACCAATCAGCAGGTCATTATCTTCGCCACCACGAAGAGAGTCATTGCCAGTTCCGGCATAAATCGTATCATCTCCAGCATCACCAACCAGAGAGTCATTCCCGATATTACCAATCAGAAAATCATTACCGGCACCACCTTGCACCAGATCTTCATCAGCGCCACCATCAATAAAATCATTTCCTTCGGCGCCACGCAAAGTATCATTACCGTTGCCTCCAAAGATGGTATCCTCGACATTCGTGCCGGTTAAATTATCATTATTAATTGTTCCGATAAGCGTTGCCATTATTCCCCGCGCAATAACTTATATATGAATATATATTAAAATAGTTACTCATTCATGACCTTAACATTCGTCAAGTGGCTATATCATGCTGCCACAAACTCTGTAAACATTTTAATGAACCTGATGTTTGGAATTGCAAAGAACGTGCCAGATGAAATGAATTAGTGCAAAATTATTAACAATTCACTGCGAAATAAAATTAAAATAGAGGCATTGCTAACCAATAATTGACGATTGATTGGTATGAGGGATTCTATTTGGAG
>CAYSXY010000002.1:0-97419 GCA_964435165.1 uncultured Rickettsiales bacterium | reverse complement strand
GCTAAGGGTGAATGATTTAACAAAGGGTAAATAACTGGCGATCCAGGCTCTGTTTATCACCAGACCTTTAACTGTTAAGCGATACCCATATCGCCTTTACCGGCATCTCGCGAACCAACGGCTGTGGGCTGGGCGAGCGTGACTTCTTCGCCATCCACATCCATGGTGATCAGGATTTCATTGAGTGCGCCATCGACAATACGCACAGGTTCTTCCAACCCATCGAAATAGAGCACATAGTCGTTACCGTCCGTCTCCAGCCTATCAAATCGATCGGACATACTGCCTAATGCTTCTCCATCCGGCAGCACCACATCGGAAATAGAGACGATTTCCACGTTCTGCACTTCCAGCCCAGCCAGCGGGGCCGCAATCAATGCCAATTCATCCATGAAACCCGCACCACCATTAACGAAAGTGGTAACCTCTCCCGGCACAATCACATCATCCCCCGCCCCGGCGTCAATGACCTCGACATCACCGAAAAAGGTTGTGTTAGTGGCTGTGCCGTGGCGGGCTTCATCATGAGTGGCAGTACTATGCGTAAACCCACTCACGCCAAACCCGATATTATCATCCTGCTCCGTCCCATACAGCGTATCGACACCGGCATCTTCGGTGGTGTCAGATTCTAAAATCGTCGTAGCATCGGCGGCATAATGTTCAGTTGGCCCTGGATGTTGCGCTGTGAAGGGCATTGGCAGTAATATGTTATCTATACCAAGTGCAGCAACATTTGGGTGACCCTCGTAATAGTCAGTTACAAATGATTCTGCGTAATCATGCAAATACATAAAGGTTGCCACATCATACGGGCCAACACCGGGAATGCCCTCTACTACCGACTCAAAAACCGGCATATTCACTGACGTGGTGACACTATCGAATTTGGCCGCCCCACGCTCGTCACGCGCCGGTTGTTCCTGGGATGGAGGCTCGCCAAAATGGTCCAACCCAATTGGATGCAAACACTCATGCACAACCAACGTGCCAAACCGTTCAGGACTATGCGTGATATCCCACCCGTTTGTGTTCAGAGCAATCGTCGCTGGGTTTCCACCAAAACTCGCCACGCCGCCAAGTCCGTCACGATTTCCGGGAATGGGAGCAATGACCAGATCGGTCGGCTCATCACGCGTAAAGTACTCTTCCGGCGTGACGACATCCACTTCCACCTGAATGCCAAATGCTTCAAACACCGCTGCATTTTCTTCAATAATCGCCAATTCTTCATCGCTAAACTGACCTAATTCTGACGCATCACCTCCAACCGCGCGCGCGTGCGATGCCATGGACCCTTCCTGAAAATAAAACGGCATTTCCACCGTTTCTGTCTCAGGATTCACTATGACAATATGCATTGTAAGAGGCTCGGATGTAGACAATTCTCCATTAGCAATTGCCGTCTCGCGCCGCTCCAGCAAACGGGTGAGCAATCCCTCAAATGCTTCGGGATACGCTAAATGTTCCGGCCCGTGTTCGTGCTCTTCGCCCATGATATTCTGTCAATTTTTTTATTGCCAGAATCTTAACACAGGATGATTAAGCTTTCTTTACCGGTGGATAGACTCACTTTTCATAATGGTTTGCAACTAAGCGATCCAGTAGCCGCACACCAAAGCCGGTGGCTCCTTTGTCGAACACATCACTGGACTTTTTGCTCCAGGCAACGCCGGCAATATCCAGGTGCGCCCACGGTACATCATTAACGAATCGTTGCAGGAATTGCGCCGCGGTGATGGTGCCTGCTTCACGTCCCTCACCGACATTTTTCATATCGGCGATGTCGGAATTGATCTGCTTATCATAGACATCAGCCAGTGGCAGTCGCCAGACCGGCTCTTCCACTTCATCCGCCGCACTCATCAGCCGATCAGCCAGCACATCATTGTTGGTCATCAGTCCGGCTCGCGAGGAGCCGAGTGCCACAATCACCGCTCCGGTTAATGTCGCCAGGTCAATCATACATTCCGGTTTGAAGCGATCCTGCGTGTACCACAGCGCATCTGCCAGCACGAGTCGGCCCTCCGCATCGGTATTGATGACTTCAATCGTCTGACCGGACATGGAGGTGACCACATCGCCAGGACGCTGCGCCATATGCGACGGCATATTCTCCACCAGACCAACCACACCAATGGCGTTGACACGGGCCTTGCGCCCCGCCAGGGCTTTCATCAGGCCAATCACGACCCCGGCACCGCCCATATCCCATTTCATATCCTCCATGCCGCCGGAGGGCTTGATGCTGATGCCTCCGGTATCGAAAGTCACACCCTTGCCGACAAAGGCGACCGGCGCGTCTTTTTTCTCGGCTCCCTGCCACTGCATGATCACGAGTTTGGATTCAAACTGACTACCCTGACCCACGCCGAGCAGCGCATTCATCCCCAGCTTTTTCATCTCTTTTTCGCCCAGCACTTCGATCTTCACGCCGAGATTGGTCAGGCTCTTCGCTTCTTCCGCCAGTGATTCCGGATGGATAATATTGGCCGGTTCCGTCACAAGGGTACGCGTAAATAATACGCCATCAATCACCTTATCCGCGTCGCGGAAAGCATCCGCCGCCTTATTGGGATCCGGCGCCATAATGGTCACCTTTGTCACCGTCGGCTTGGCACTGTCTTCTTCCTTGGTGCGGTATTTATCGAAGCGGAAATCACGCAGGCGCAGGCCGGCGGCAAGGTGGGCCGCCACTGCTTCGGGCAACAATGGCAGCGCATTATCCGCCAGTGCGACAGATGCCTCTTTCACCCGGGCCTGATTCAACGCGACCAGGATGCGCCCCCCCAGATTGATTGCGTTGGCGGGATTCATCTCATCGCTATTACCTAATCCGACCAGTAACAGCATGTCCCACTGGTCACCCGGTGGCACAAGACTCAGTGTTTTGCCCCAACTGCCGTCAAATGCCATACGCTGAATCGCCCGGCTGATGAAGCCATCCAAGGCCTTGTCAACCTGTTGTGTATGCTCCATCAATGCCCCTTCATCGCGCACACCCAGCACCAGTATCTTCGCTTCGGTCAGTTCTTCACGGGCAAATGTGACTTGCATTTCGCTCTGGCTCCTTCAAAATTAACGGATATGATCATACCTGCTGCAATCGGAATGTTGTTCTCCGGTTGCGATGAGTCACTACCCTAATCACTCCGGCATAAAGCGCAATCCCCAATTTCTATGGCCCGCACCTACACACGCTATATTATTCGTCATCTGCTCGGCCCGGCGCTGTTTATCACCCTGAGCCTGACAGGTATTTTGTGGCTGGCGCAATCGCTACGCTTTGTCGATCTGATCGTGAATCGTGGCCTGTCGATCCTGACATTTTTGTATCTGACCGTCCTCCTGATGCCGTCGCTGTTGAGCATTGTCCTGCCGGTCGCCCTGTTCTGCGCTGTGTTATATGTCTACAATAAACTCCTCTCGGACAGTGAATTGATCGTGCTGGAAAGTGCTGGCCTGAGCAAACGGCAACTCGCCTGGCCTGCCTTGGTGCTGGGTGGGTTTTTCTGCATTGTTGGCTATGTTAACTCGCTGTATTTACTGCCAAGTTCTTACAGAGAGTTCAAAGATTTGCAGTTTTTTATTCGCAATAATTATGCATCGCTGCTATTGCAGGAGGGTGTCTTTAACACGCCCGTTGACGGCATGACGGTGTTTTTGCGTCGCCGTGAAGATAACGGTGTGCTGCGCGGCATTATGGTGCATGATAATCGTGACCAGGCCCGCCCAGTCACCATGATGGCGGAGACCGGTCGATTAGTACAAACCCCTTCTGGCCCGCGCTTTATCCTTGAGCAGGGTAACCGGCAGGAAATCAATACCGATCAACAACAGCTATCCCTGTTACATTTTGACCGCTACACGCTCGATATCAGCTTGTATACAGAAGATGCAGGAGAGCGCTGGCGTGAACCTAAAGAGCGCTATCTACATGAGTTATTCTACCCGGATGATACGACCAAACCACATCAGCTAAATAAACTGCGCGCCGAAGCACATCAACGCCTGACCTGGCCACTGTTCAGCCTGTCTTTAACGGTGCTTGGGCTGGCAGCGCTGCTGCGTGGGGAGTTCAATCGCCGGGGCATCTGGCGGCGTATCGTGCTGGCCGGAGCGCTGGCGATCGGGCTGGTGACATCAGTCGTGGCGACCAGTAATCTGGTGGTGCGTCAGCCATTATTGAGCCCCTTGCTTTATAGCCTGATTATTGGTGCCGGTCTCATCGCACTCTGGACATTGCGTGAACGCACGCACAGCCTGCCACCGCGTGGGCCAGCCACTACCGAACCCAACCAGGCAGGATAAACCGATGCGCCTCCCCCTGACCCTATCGCTCTATGTTGGTCGTCAATTCCTGATGAGCATTCTCATGGTGCTTGGCGTCATGACAGTAATTGTGTTTATCATCGATCTGGTAGAATTGATCCGCCGGGCTGCCAGCCGCGAAGGCGTCAGCATCGGCCTGATGCTGGAACTGGCGCTGCTTAAATTACCGAGCATGGTTCAGCGCATTGTCCCCTTTGCCGTCTTGATTGGCAGCATCCTGACCCTGTCACGCCTGACACGCTCCAGTGAATTGGTCGTAGTGCGCTCCGCCGGAGTGTCCGCCTGGCAGTTTCTCACCCCGGCTATGATCGTGACGCTCGGTCTCGGCCTGTTTACGGTGATGGCATTTAACCCACTCTCCGCTGCCATGTTGACACGATTTGAGCAGTTGGAGGCCGTCTATCTGAAGGGTCGTGCCAGCCTGCTTGCTGTTTCGTCATCTGGCTTGTGGCTCCGTCAGATCGACGATCAGCCACCGGGTGATCTCACCAGTCATGAGACAGGTGAACGGTTTGAGACTGTCGTTCACGCCCTGCGCGTGTCACAGGAAAACATGACCCTGCATGATGTGATTGTCTTTTTCTACGATAATCATGATCGCTTCATTCAACGCATTGACGCCGAAAAAGCATATTTGAAACCCGGCTATTGGGAAATTAATGATGCCTTTATCACCGCACCCGGCAGTCAGGCGCGCGAGGCAGAGACGTATCGTATGCCAACCGAACTGACGATGAACCAGATTCAGGATAGTTTCTCCTCACCTGAAACATTGTCATTCTGGCACTTGCAGCACTTTATCGAAACACTCGAGAAAGCCGGTTTTTCCGCGATGCGGCACCGTTTGCATTTTCATGCCGTACTGGCATTGCCATTTCTTATGAGCGCGATGGTGTTGATTGGGGCAACCTTTGCCATGCGCCCGACACGCATGGGCAGTACCGGCATGCTGATCAGCGCCGGGGTGATCACCGGCTTCATGGTCTACTTCCTTAGTGATATCGTGCATGCACTGGGCTTATCAGGCTCCATCCCTCTCCTGCTGGCGGCATGGGCACCTGCCGGCATCTCTCTGCTTGCCGGGATGACATTATTACTACATTTTGAAGATGGGTAGCGTCACTGCCCTACATCTTGTTTGTCTCATTGATTTTACACATCGTTCGGGCTACATTACTTCATCAACAGCCCACCTGTTAACCTCCGTTTTATAAGCGATTTTTACGCATGTCTCATTTGGCCGACCACTTCCGGCATCTCGCTTCCCTCTGGCGGTACAGATGGACATCGCTTCCCCTTTATTTCCTTTTTATTCTTGTGCTGCTGAGTAGCCCTGCCATCGCGCAGAAGCGTTTTATGCCGGAAGATGGTAACAACCCGGTCTTACTTGAGGCTGACAATGTGCAATATGATCAGGGGCAGAACATTGTCACGGCCAGCGGCAATGTGGAGGTCGTGCAGGGCGGGCGCATTCTGCGTGCCGAGCGGCTGCGCTTTTTTCAACGCACCAATACCGTCACTGCTGAAGGCAATGTGTCCATCCTCGAGCCCAATGGCAATGTCTATTTTGCCGAAGAAGCCACGCTGCAAAACGAGCTCATGCAGGGTGTGGTTGAAGAGTTGAGAGTACGCTTGCCTGATGCATCTTTATTTGCGGCGCGTCAGGCCGAGAAGCAAAGCAAGGATGTGACCGTTTTCAGCAATGCCGTCTATTCGCCTTGCAAAGTATGCCCTGATGAGGAAGGACGCGATGAAGCGCCATTCTGGCAGGTGAAAGCACGCACTGTTACTTATGATCAAGCGGCGCAACGCGTGCAATATGAGCATGCCTGGATGGAAGTGATGGGCATTCCCGTTTTATACCTGCCATATTTTTCGCATGTCACGCCCGATGCACCCCGCAAAAGCGGATTCCTCATGCCAAGCTACGGTGCATCGACCAGCCTCGGCACCACGGTTGAGGTGCCGTATTATGTTAATATCGCTCCCAATATGGATGCAACTGTCACTCCCATGTTCACCTCACGCGAAGGGGCGGTGATGAGAGGGCAGTTTCGGCATTTGACGGAGAGCGGGCGCTATGAAATCAGCGGCAGTATCACCAATCCCAAACAGCGCGATAACGTGACCGGTGAGATTACATCAGGTCGCGAACTGCGTGGCCATATTGAAGCGGCCGGTAATTTCACCATTAACGACCGGTGGCAATGGGGTTTTGTTGGGCGGCGTGCCAGTGACGATACCTATCTTCGCCGCTATGAAATCTCGAATGATGATACATTGACCAGTCGATTATTTCTGGAAGGGCTCGATGCGGCAAGCCATCCCCGCACCTATGCGTTGGTGGAAGGGCTTTCATTCCAGGGGCTGAACCCTGAGGATGATGCCGATACGACTCCGTATATTCTGCCGTTGGTTTCTTTTTCTCACCAGACCGAGCCAGGCTGGCGGAACTCACGCTTTCTCTTTGATGTCGGCACCATGGTGCTCGGGCGTTCCGAAGGCAGCTCCAGCCAACGCCTGTCAAGCGAAGTCGGGTGGTCACTTCCCTATCAAACCACTGGCGGACATTTGTTTGACGTCAATGCGAGCTTACGCGGTGATGTGTATTTTGTGCAGGAGCATACCGATCTGGCAGGCAATGAGGTGGATGAAACAGAGGCACGGCTGATTCCTGAATTATCGTTAGGCTGGCGTTATCCGCTTGCAGGAGATGTAGCTGGCATACCGGTGCTGATTGAACCCATTGCCCAGGCGATTGTCAGCCCACATGGCAATAACCCGGATGAAATTCCGAATGAAGATAGCCAGGTGTTTGAATTTTCTGCTATCAACCTGTTTGACCGCAACCGATATACTGGTTTTGACCGGGTGGAAAGTGGGCCTCGCGCCAATTATGGCGTTCGAGGGAGCGCCAATCTTACACCAACACGCAATATTAGCGCCGTGTTTGGGCAGAATTATCAGCTCAAAGCCGATGAGATATTCAGTTTCGGCAGCGACCCTGACAGCCATTTTTCCGATTATGTCGGACAGCTTGGCTATCAGGATGAGTGGCTGCATCTTTTATATCGTTTTCGTCTGGCCGAAGAGAATTTTGCGACACGAAGTAACAATGTGAATGCCATTGCCCGGTTCAATCCGATTTATCTCAATATCGACTTCTTATCATTGGATGATGACCCCAATCTCGGTGATGTCGAAGAGATTTTTGCCGGTGCCTCTTACGTGTTGAATGAAAACTGGACGATTTCCGGCGGAGGCAGACGCGATTTAAGCGATGGCGGCAGTATGATTGACGGACGCGCCGGACTGACCTATCACAATGACTGTTTAACTATTATGACAAGTGTGCAGCGTGAGTTCACGCGCTTCCGTGATGTGGAGCCGTCCACCTCATTTCTGCTGCAAGTGTCGCTTCGCAACGTTAACTGATGGGTGAGTGAACCCTATGCGCGCCCTCTTCATCGCATCGCTGTTTATATTATGCCTTACCTATCCGCTACTCGCGATAGCGCAGGCGCGGATGGGTATTGTCGCCACGGTGAATGACACCATCATTACCTCCGATGATCTGGATCAGCGCCTGCGCCTAGCCATGGCCTTTTCAGGAGTAGACAATACGCCGGAGGTGCGTGCAAAAATGGCGCCGCAAATCCTCCAGCGTCTGATTGATGCAGCCCTGCAACAAGAAGAGCTGGAACGCCAGCGCATTACTGTCAGCCCTGTTGAGATAAATCAGGCGCGTAATCGCCTGCGTGAGCAGTTTTCGCTCAGCCGCGAACAATTAGACCAGCTATTGGACGAGCGCGGCATTCGTGACGAAACATTGGAAAAACAACTGCAGGCTGAGGTTGGCTGGACCAAGTTTCTCTTTCAACGCTTGCGACCTCGGCTGGTGGTGAGCGATCAGGATGTGGATGAAACCATTGAAGCGATTAGTGGTCGTCAGGGCATTGCCGAATGGTATGTGTTAGATATTTTTCTGCCGGTGGACAGTCCTGCCGGAGATGAAGATGCCAGAGAGCTTGCCGAAGGGCTTCGCGAAGAGATCGATGAGGGCGCCCCTTTTGAGAATCTTGCCACGCAATTTCCCCTATCTCAGATTGCTGAAACGGATAGCATCTCGCCGCGCTGGGTCACCGCCGATGATGTGGATCCGGCATTGGCCGATGCGCTGAGGCCACTGCGCCGAGGCGATGTGACAGCGCCTGTGCGAACCGCCGCAGGCTATCATATCGCCAAGCTGATCGATAAACGTCGCCTGATGACGGCTGATGCCGATCAGAGTGAGGTATCCCTGCGCCAAATGATTCTGCCGGTACCGGAGGATGCTACCCAAGACGAGATGGATGCCATGTTCGCCCGTATGGAGGTATTGGTGCCTACCATTGCCGGCTGTAATGATTTTGAGCAACGCGCACAGACAATCAGCGATGCGCGTTACCAGGATTTAGGGCGGATGCAGATCAAGCAGTTACATGAAGAAATTCGGCCTGTCGTGCGGGAATTGCCGGTCGGAACGGTGACCAATCCGTTCCAAACCCCGGCGGGCATTCATCTGATGATTATTTGCGAGCGTATCAATGCACGGGCGACGATTATTGATCGTGAGCGTATCCGTGAAAAGCTGACAGAGAAAAAACTGATGCTCGAGGCATTCCGCGTCATGCAGGACATACGCCGCGCCGCTTTCATTGATATCAGGCTGTAATGTCGATGGTTTATCCGCGCGTGAAGATGAAGCGCAGTTATGATTATTGATCATCTGCCTTCCGTCTCCGACACGGTGAAACAGTATGGGCTGTGGACAAAGAAAAGTCTGGGCCAGCATTTTTTGCTCGATGGGAACATTACCGATAAAATTGCGCGCGCTGCCGGGCCACTGAGCACGCATCCGGTGCTGGAGGTTGGCCCGGGCCCCGGGGGTTTAACCCGCTCTTTGCTGCGCGCCGGTGCTACTTCCCTCATCGCTGTCGAAAAAGACCGTCATTGTCTGGAGGCACTTCGCCCACTCGTGGAGGCGGCAGAAGGTCGATTGACACTGCGTGAGTGCGATGCGCTCACATTGTCACTCGCGGATGATGCATTGCTGCATGACTGCATTATCGTCAGTAATCTACCCTATAATATTTCCACTGCGTTGCTTACCGGCTGGTTGCATCAACTTTCATCTGTCCATTCGATGACATTGATGTTCCAGAAAGAAGTTGCAGATCGCATCCTGGCAACACCGTCCAGCTCGGCCTATGGCCGCCTTTCCGTACTGGCACAATATTGCTGCGAGCTATCCCGGGTGTTTGATATTCCGCCGCGAGCGTTTACTCCGCCGCCGAAGGTGATGTCTACGGTGGTGCATTTTCGGCCGCGTCACCTTGACGCGATGACAGTGCCGCTCCCTATGCTGGAACAGGTGACCGCCAGCGCTTTTGGCCAGCGCCGAAAAATGCTGCGCTCTTCTCTCAAAACGCTGTGCCCAGATCCACTTACATTATGCCAATCATGCGATATTAACCCAACCCTGCGGGCCGAACACCTATCCGTTGAGGCGTTTGTTGCGCTGACGAAGGCGTATATGGCAATTGCTAATGAGATTACTGAAGGAACTGCTCCGAAATAATGCGTTCTTCCAGCGCATGTTCCGGGTCGAACAGCAAGGTGATTGATGCCCGGCGGTACTGACTCACCTCCACCGTCATGACGTTGCGAATTTCAGTGAAATCCGCTACCGCGCTGACCGGTCGTTCTTCCGCCTGCAGGACATCGAAGTGAATGGTTGCTGATTCCGGCAGGAGCGCACCATGCCATCGTCGTGGGCGGAACACGCTGATTGGGGTCAATGCCATGATATTGGCACCAATGGGAATAATCGGCCCATTGGCAGACAAATTATAGGCCGTGGAACCGGCGGGCGTGGCCACCATCACCCCATCGCAGACCATTTCTTCCAACCGCACCACATGATCAACCACCACCTTGATTTTGGCAGCGACGCGCGTCTGCCGGTGAAGCGACACCTCATTAATCGCCAGCGCATCAAATTTTTTGCCATCGCGTGTATGAACATACATGCGCAGGGGGTAGAGCGTCTGCTTCACCGCGCGCGCCACGCGCTCCGCCAGCATGTCAACGTCAAAGCGATTGAGCAAAAACCCAACCGTGCCGCAATTCATCCCGTATAGCGGCACATCGAGCGGCATGTATTTATGCATCATATGCAGCATATATCCATCACCGCCAAGGCAGATAATGGCGCTAACCCTCGTTTTATCCTTGCGAATGTCCATGAAGCTATATTGCGCACGCAGCCGCGCCAACGCATCCTGGGCTTTTTTGCTTTTATCGGCAACAATGGCGTAGGGTAAAGTTTCCGTCATGGCAAAGACAGCCTGTCATCTCATTATTGTCTACTGTCATATGACGTATCCATGATAATAACGGTATTATCTGACTTCTCGCCATATAAACAAACCATACTGCCCCCTATGACTGGATGCAACGCTTCTGTCATACCTACTCATGTGAATGCGCCGGCTGTGCAGAACGACCGGATAGTCAGCCATGCCGCCTTTATTGACGCAATGAAGCGCGAATATTACCCGGTGGCGACACGGTTGCTGCCAGCGAAAGCCCGGCGCGGTATTCAGGCCTTCTATGCCTTCGCACGCTATGGCGACGATATTGCCGATCACCCGCAGTGGTCACCGGAAGAAAAATCTCATCTGCTTAGCCAGCTCGCGACTCTGCTCACCAGCACACCGGAATGTGCCGTCAACACCCCGGTGCATGGGCTTCTATGTGCGGCGTCGGTACAACCCGCACTTCTCGATTATGCCTCAGACATGCTTCATGCTTTTACGATGGATTGTCGGCGTATCTCCTATGAGACCGCCGACATGCTGGATCACTATAGCCGTTATTCCGCCGTGCCGTTTGGTCGTGCCGTGCTTACCTGCTGCGGCGAGTCGGAGGCGGATATCGCGGCACTGGAACATCTGTGCATCGCCCTGCAATGGCTGAATCATATTCGTGATATTCATGCGGATTATACAACATTAAACCGAATTTACCTGCCGCAGGACTGGTTAGTAACGGCAGGAGTAACGCCTGCCATGCTTTGTGACGCCAGGAGTATCGCCCCGCCATTGCAACGGGTGATTGGGCAGGCGCTTGGCCATACGGCGCAGCATTTACAGCAGGCGGCAAGACTGCCCGCTTCCTTAAGTCGATGGCAGCTTCGGGTTGAAGCGAAGGCGTGCATTGCGATTGCCTGGTGGCTGCATGATGCACTGCAACAGCGCAAGTGCCTGACCTCCAACGTAAAATACTCGCATTTACGATTGTTTCTCTCTATAGTACGAGGTTATAGACCCGGGAGGGTCCAGGCCGCGATGGCCTGAGGGAGGAGAAATAATGCATCTGCATTGATCTGATGACACGCATCGCCATGTTAGCGCGAATCGAATCACGTCATCAGGCCATAGGCGATATGCATGACAGCAGGAGCACCCATCCGCATGTCGGAACCTGTCACGGTTCAACGGCCGCAGGCCATGCCTCGCGCCACCGACATAGATCATCAACCCGACATGCGTCGGGAATGGAAGCGTAGCTCCTTTTACTGGCCGATCCGTTTATTATCGCCCAAGCGCCGTCAGGCATTACAAACCCTCTACGCATTTTGCCGACATGTGGATGATGCCGTAGATCATGCGCCGTGCGCTGACTCCGCGATTGCTTCGTTGCGCTATTGGCAAACGCAACTGGCACTGGCATATCTGCCATCACGCCATACCTCGCTCAATGCCGGGCTGCTTGACCCTTGCACACGCGAATTGCAACGGATTGTACGTCGCTATCAACTACCGCGCATCTATTTTGACAATCTCCTGCACGGTCAGGCGATGGACGCAACACAGCGAATGATCGCACCCAGTGAGCAGGAATTGCGCCTGTATTGCTATCGTGTCGCAAGCTGCGTTGGCTTGCTCACACTCGGTGTGCTGGAATGCGATGATATGAACGCGGAGACCTATGCCATTGCGCTGGGACATGCCTTGCAGTTGACCAACATTCTGCGAGACGTGGCGCAGGATTTAGACGACCATCGACTGTATATCCCACGCAATGTATTGATTGCCCATGGGGTGGATTTTTCTTCTCCCGATGCCGTACGGCGCGACCCCAATCTCGGAGCCGCCATGCAACAGGTGCGTGATGATGCCAAAAATTATTACCAGTTGGCACGGCGCGTCATGTCCTGCGACGAATCGCGCCGCCTGCGGCCTATCCGTATGATGCATGTGATTTATGAAACCATGCTGGACAACCTGCCCATGGAATTGGTGGACTCAGCACCGCCACCGCCGATAGGGCATGGCACGGCGTTAAAAGCATTATGCCAGGTGATGCTGGGGCTGGATCGAAAAGCGAAGGCACGAGATCTGAATATCCAATGAAAAGGCAAGCTATCGCCGCCTTTAGCTTCCTACATTAATGCACTGTCGCCAATTCATGCGCATCCGCTGGAAGTTGGCGGTTCAGGATGGAGAGAATAAACGGCATATTGTCGACTTTCACGTCATAGCCGCCGGTGATGATGCGTTCAACCAGGCGTCTCTGATAATCACCGCGTACGACACGGCCATGTTTTGTTTCCTCCAATGCCAGCTTGAGTACCGTTTTCACGGCATCGTAGACGGCAGGCGGCATATCCGCGGCTTTATATAGCGCTTTGAAGCCAAGCGGGCCCGGATCCAGCATCAACTTGCGAGCATTATTGATGGGAATATGTGCGCGGCGTGCCAGCGCGGCTTCAAAAAACCGTAAATTGCCGAGACATAATGCCCGCATAATCAGTGAATCACTCAATCGGCCATCTTCATAGAGTTTGTTGACCAGTGGTTTGACACTGCGATGGCTGTCCGGTCGCAGCATGGTGAGCAGTGTCCATTCACGCGCTGCTTCAACCAGCCGTTCCAGTTTATATGGTGAGATATGAAAACGCTGAGCAATTTCTTCGCGCACTGCCTCTCCCACCTTGGTCACCAGCTTTTCGGCCACAATCTGTGCATGCTCGCAATGCTCGATCATATCGCATAGCAAGGTGCCTTCGGATGCAAAATGATCAGCCGTCTGCATCACCATCACATCATCAAACTCAGCGGTTGGATTGGCTGCCAGCGTTTCTGCCACCTCCAGAATGCCATGGTTGATTAGCTCACCGCCCACCTGCACCGGCAGGTGAGCACGCCGCGCCACTGCCTGCAGGCGTGTCAATTCTTTGGTTTCTTTAACCAGTGTGAGCAAATCCTGTGTCGTCAATACCGGGCTGTGCTCTAATACCGGCTCGGCGACTTCAATCACATCCTGCGCCAATGACAATGCAATATCGTGGGGCAATTCCGTATCATGATGGAGGAGTTGCGCCAGAATACGGCGTACTTTGACCTCGGCATCCATCGCCAGCATGCGCAACAGTGACTCCGCAATCTGCCTGTCACGCCCTTGCAAACGACGCGAGGTGAAATTACGCGACGTTTTGCGGGCCAGACTCTCACGCATCGGCACACTCAGTTCCGATGCGATTTTGTTTAATGTCAGCTCTTCTGTTTCCACCATCTTTTATCTCTGACGTGTTGTTATTCCCTGCTTTATGACAGTTTTATGACACTGCTTTTGCCGTACCATAGGAGTGATTGATGAGTATTTAGTTAAAATTTTTACTAAACACTGTCAATCTTTACATATCATCTCTCTATAGCGCCATTTCGCCTTGTTTGCGCCTAAAAATATCATCACTTTTCTTATCGCATTTTACCTTTGCTTAAAACACACGAGCTTATAGAGTGAGTGGGTAAACTATTGGTGATGACACGCTAATGACAAAACATGTTGCCGATGCCGCAACCGCGCTGGACGGCCTGCTGTTTGATGGAATGACAATCATGGCCGGAGGATTCGGCCTGTGTGGCATTCCTGAAAGCCTGATTCATGCCATACGCGAGAGCGGTGTGAAGGAGCTGACGATTATCAGCAATAATTGCGGGGTGGATGATTTTGGCCTGGGCATTTTGCTGACCACGCGGCAAATCAGTAAGATGATCTCCTCTTATGTTGGAGAAAATAAAGAATTTGAACGCCAATATCTGAATGGCGAACTGGAATTGGAATTTAACCCGCAAGGGACACTCGCCGAGCGCATTCGCGCAGGTGGGGCTGGCATCCCTGCCTTCTACACACCAACCGGTTATGGCACGGTGGTGGCTGAAGGTAAGGAAACACGTGAATTTGATGGTAAGCATTATGTGATGGAAACCGGGCTGACGGCTGACCTGACCATCATCAAAGCGTGGAAGGGTGACACCAGCGGTAATCTGATATTTCGCAAAACGGCCCGCAATTTTTCTCCCATGATGGCAATGGCTGCTAAGGTGACGGTGTGTGAGGTTGAAACATTGGTTGAGCCAAGCGCATTGGATGCAGATGGCATCCATACACCCGGGATTTTTGTGCATAAGCTGATCACGTTAGAGCATAATGAAAAACGTATTGAACGCCTGACTGTGAGGGACGCCTGATGGCCTGGTCGAATGAAGAAATGTGCCGCCGCGCGGCTAAAGAATTCAAGCCCGGTTTTTATGCCAATCTCGGCATAGGCATGCCGACACTGGTCTCCAATTATTTGGATGACGATATGGAGGTTACGCTCCATAGTGAGAACGGCATGCTGGGCATGGGCCCCTACCCGTTGAAAGGCGATGAGGATGCTGACCTCATCAATGCCGGTAAAGAGACGATCACCGAACTGCCGCATAGCTGTTATTTCGATAGCGCGACGTCATTCGCCATGGTGCGCGGCGGCCATATTGATCTGGCGATTCTTGGTGCGCTGCAGGTGGCAGAGAATGGTGATCTGGCCAACTGGATGATTCCGGGCAAAATGGTCAAAGGCATGGGCGGCGCGATGGATTTGGTCGCCGGGGTCAAGCGCATTGTCGTGCTGATGCAACATGCCGCAAAAGATGGCACGGCAAAATTTGTCACCCGCTGTGACCTGCCATTGACCGGCATGGGAGTGGTGGACAAAATCATCACCGAGCTGGGTGAATTCGTGATTGAGCGCAAAGGCCAGAATGGCAGTGTGAAACTCATCGCCAAGCCGGATGATGTGTCGCTGGAGGAAATTCAGGCGAAGACTGACGCGGCATTTGAGGTGGCGCTTACCTAGCCATTTGGCACGCACATCCGTTACAGAGTCGCTGCCAGCCCATCCACTTCCACCGCCGCGCCGAGCGGCAATTCACTGACGCACACAGCGGCGCGTGCATGTTTGCCAGCCTCGCCCAGCGCTTCCACCAATAAGTCAGACGCACCATTGGCTACCAGATGCGCATCTGTAAAACCGCTTTCGGCATTGACGAACACACCAATACGCAGCATACGCCCAAGCCGGTTCCATTCCCCTTCCACCGCATGCTGAATGGCCCCAAGCAGATTGAGGGCGCAAAGTCGCGCTGCTGCTTGTGCGTCTTCCAGCTTCACATCCTGCCCGACCTTGCCTTGATATCGCATTTCGCCCGCAGCCAGTGGCAATTGGCCGGAGAGAATCAACGTGCCCTGATGCGCTGCATAGGGCGCGTAGTTTGCGGCAGGCACGGTGAGCTCAGGAATAGTGAGGCCGGCATTGGTGATATGAGATTGAATCGACATGATATTTTTGTCACATGGTTGTCATATTGCTGCGTTATGATGTAATAGAGGAAAAAGAAGAAAGAAAGAGGATTTTCCATGAGCGAAATGCCAGCTCAGAGTATTTCACAGCAACTCGCCGCAACCGGGCAAATTGGAGCAGGTGGCCCAACTGCAGGCGGCATCACTGTTGGTGGCGCATATAAAATGAATGCGCTTAGTTTGAACCTGCAATTTGGTAATCATGCCGGCTATGGCGGCTATCAAGGCTATAGCATGAGTCGTGGCGGCAATACGCTTCTCGATAAGCTCATTCAGGCACTGAATGGCATGCAGCCCAAAGGTCAGGGCGGTGTGACGCTCGGTGACATTAGTGGTGGTTTGTGCGCCGGAAGCGCCGGTGGCGATGGCGGCGGCGGAGATGCCGGAGGCGGCGGCGGTGGCGGCGGTGGTGATTTCACTTCATCGTCACTGGGAGATAACGCTCCTGTTTATGTCCAATCCGTCAATGCTGATGTTATCATGCCGCCTGCGGCACTCGCGGCGAACACGGCTCCGCGTGGCAAAGGCGGTGGTGACGATTTTGGTCCAGGCGTCTAAGCACCTCTAACTCAAGGTTTACCCTGATTCTTCACACCCAGGGCGGATTGAAGGATAGCTTCACCGTGCATAGCCCGACATCACGGTTGCTGCGGTCGCGTGCAACATAGTCATAGGTCAGTGAAATATTCGAGGAATCGGCGAAGGTGTAGATCATCAGGCCGGATTCCCCAAAGCGACGGCCATTGACCCGCGGCTCCCAATCCGGATAGCCATAGCGCTGACGCAACATATCAAATACGGTGTTATGAAACCCCCGGCATTCATTGAGGGTGGTTGGCCGATTGCGTGCATCCATCACCACTACTTCGGCCTTGGTGGCCTCCTGCCGCTCATTAAAATACTGGTTTACCTTGACCTGAAGGTAACCCAGATAATCCATATAGGTCAGCACTTCCTGATTGGATTGCGGCAGATACTCCCAGCGCCCTTTGCCTTGCAGCGTCTGGTAGGCCGCTTCTCGCCGCATGGTAAAATGAATCGGCCCATAGCCATGAATGGACGGGCCATGCGATTTGGTTCCAGAGGATCGCCCTCCCCCTGTCAACCCACCACATGCCGTCAGCATCACGCAGAGCATGACCATGCTCACATGAACATTATAACGCAGCACCTTGCTCTCCTTATCATTATTGGCAGGGTATTTTGGCGCGCTATTGTTAAACTAATTTTACAACGCTGTCATTTTTTTCTCTAAAATTCAAATGCTTGTTTTGTGCAGCGCACAAAAATGGCCGTGCCGAAAATATGGATAGCGCATCTATCGTAAATATTTAACATGCATTTACCCTTTCTATCCGCTAAAAACGCGCCCCATGAATGACCGTTATCCGCTTGAACATGACATCTCCATCCTGGTCGGCAGCATTCTGTCGATCATCATGGTGTTTGGCGTGCGTGCGCGGAGTGTTGACGAGAACCGGGAGACGTTGCTGGCATTTCGCGACTGGTTCAATCAATTGGGAATTGGTGAGGCATCGGCCGACCCGCTGGAGGTATCCGCTCCATTGATTGCCGAACTGAGCCGCAGTGCCGACACGGAATTGCTTGAACTTGCGACCTTTATGAAGGAGATCGCCCCGCATGTGCCAGTGGCGGGCACCCTGGCGCTTGTGGTTTGGCGCGCCCTTGATCTGGCGGAGAGGCATCTGGATTTGCCGGAAGGAGCAGCAAAGCTGGCGAGAGATCACAAGCCGATGATTGCCGCCATCACTTCTTTCAGCCTGATGTTTGGCGTGGAGATATGGCAGCGTCTGGTGGAGGGACAGGCTGTTTCCGGTGAGGATGTAATTGCCAACACGGTGGGCATCATGCTGGCCATGACCATTCCGCCCGCCATGCGCTTTATCTCGGAGCACGTAAGAGGAAAAGGCAAAGAAGGTGACGGCATCGTGACCCAGCACACGGATGAGATGATCGAGGCGATCATACTGGAGGCAGCCCAACATGGGCAGGGGGATACTCATGATGCAGCAGCGATTATCGCGCATGTGTTTGATGCTGAAAACCAGCAAGACCGGCATATTGATTAGCTTAGGACGCTGCCCTTAGGCTGCTTGTTCTTTTGTGTGATCCGACATCAGGTGTACTTCGCGCTGTGGGAATGGGATCGTGATGTGGTGTTCCTTAAATGCATCCCAGATCAGCAGATATAGCTCACTCATGATATTCCCTACACCGTTCGCCGGGTCCTGAATCCAGACGCGTAATTCCAGCTCGACCGCACTGTCACCAAAGCCCCGCACCAGGCAATTGGGCGATGGGTCTTTCATAATACGCGGTGACTCTTTGACGGCATCCAGCACCACTTCAATCGCCTGCCGCAAATCGGTATTATACGCCACGGATAACGGCACACGAATGCGCACATTATTGTTGCTGTAGGACCAGTTCTCGACCTTTTCGGTAATCAAAAATTCGTTGGGAATCAGATGTTCCTTGCCATCACGCGTAAGGACACTGACATGACGTGAACTGAGTTTATTCACCCAGCCATAGGTATCTTCCACCACGATCACATCGCCCGGTTTGATCGAACGGTCGAGCAACAGAATAATGCCGCTGATAAAGTTTGAGACGACTTTTTGCAAACCAAAGCCGATACCGACACCGATGGCCCCGCCAAAGACGGCAAAGGCGGTCAGGTCGATGCCAACGGCATTGAGTCCAATGAGAAAGGCGATGACGATCAGGGTGATGCGGACGATCTTGGTGATCAGTACCTGTAATGAAGGGGCCATGTCCGGCATCTGCCTCAGCTGATGCTCGGCCAGACGAGCCATCGTCGCGGCGCCCCACAGCAGCAAAGTGAGCAGGGCAACGCCTTGCAGCACAATCAATAACGATAGTCGGCTTTCACCCATGCTGAACGCCACACTATCCAACAGGGCAACAACATTATCCAGCACCCCGACGATGTTGAGCGCGGCCACCGTCCAGGCCAGCATTGCAACCCAGCGCGCCAGGCTGCGCTGGCGGATAAACACCGAGCAAAAGCGAATAACTATCCACGCCACGGTGAGGCTGATCGCCGCTTGATTAATGCGGGTTTTCCATTCCATCTCGGCGGCGGCTGCCGAATAGAGCAATAGAAAAATCAGTGTTATCAGCGGAAAAAACTGCTCGCACACCACATCGCGAAAAGGCTGCAACCAGTTGGGCGAATCATGCGTGTCCGTATAATCGTCCAGTAAGCGCCGCGGTCGGCGCGAGAGCAGATATCCTCCAACCACCGACAATAAGACCCATGCCAACTGCACCATACTCTCCATGGAAAGCAGCGAGTGATTTAAGTGATCAAGATAGGCGGTGAGGCGGTCGAGCATGATGCTTCATCCTTGTATTGCCGTTGGAGATACCATAAATGGTTAGGTGGATGTTGTGAACCGGCATCTTTAGCAACAAGCACACAGGGGAGAGCAGGCATGAAAAAATGGTTGATGATGGCAGCAGTGATATGGGGCATGTCCAGCCCAGCCTACGCAGAAGCGGAAAAATTCACCTTTGATACCAGCCATACCAGTATCTTGTTTTTTATTAATCATGGTGGATTTTCGGATTTTGTCGGTGAGTTTCTCGACTATGACGGCCATGTGATGCTTGATGAAGATAACCCGGAAGATAGCAGCATTGATGTCACCATCAAACCGCGTGGCATTAAAACTGACCTGCCGGACTTTGATGACAAGCTGCAAAATGACTCGTTTTTTAATACATCCGCATTTCCGAATGCCCGGTTTGTCAGCACTAAGGTGGAGCAAACGGGAGAAAACACGGCCAAGGTGACGGGCGACTTCACCATGCTGGGTGTTACCAAGCCGCTGGTACTGGATATCACGCTGAATAAGATCGGTAAGGATCAGTGGCGTAATACATACAAAGCCGGTTTTTCCATTACCGGCACCATTAAGCGCAGCGAATGGGGACTGACCTATGCCCTGCCCGCTGTTGGCGATGATGTGCGCCTGATGATTGAAGCGGAAGTGGAACGGCCATTGAAAGATGGTGAGTGAGCAATCAGGCACGGACGAACCGCCAGTAGTGACTCCCACTGCCTATCATCCCGTCATGCAGTTGCTGCATTGGGTGATGGCTCTGATGATTATTGGCATGCTGGCGCTGGGCATTTACATGGATGGGCTTGCCCTGAGTCCGACAAAACTGGAATTATATGGGCTGCATAAATCAATCGGCGTAACCGTTTTAGGCCTGGCCGTAGTACGGTTTATCTGTCGGTTCATCTTTCCGCACCCGCCATTGCCGGCAGGTTTGCCGGGTTGGCAGCGCCTGGCGGCTCGGCTCTCTCACACCGGGCTTTACCTATTGATATTTGCCATGCCAATCACCGGCTGGCTGATGTCGTCCGGGGCGGGCTTTCCCGTCTCCTGGTTTGGAATTGCCACCCTGCCCGATTTGATTGCATCCAATAAAGACGCTAAAGAGTGGTTTGGCGAGTTACATGAAATACTGGCCTTTGCCTTGATGGGTTTGATTGGTGTGCATGTGCTTGCCGCACTCCAGCACCAGTTCATTCTCAAAGATGGCTTGTTGACTCGCATGCTGCCCTTTTCGCGTTGATCAAAGGTGGACACCAACTAAGCAATGCTATTCTTTCGTCTCACCATCATCACTGTTGCCTTGCTGCTGAACGGTTTAACGGCTCATGCGGAGGAGACATCGCCCCTGCCGGTTTTTACCATTATGTCTGAAGAGAGCAGCGTTGCCTTCACGGCAATGGTCAATAAGGCGCCATCAAAGGGCGAATTTTCAGAACTGAATGGCACCATCATCTTCGACCCGGCACAATTGGAGCGTTCATCTATCGCGGCTACCATCCATTTAAGCAGCGTCACCGCTGTTTACGATGAAGTGGCAAGCACGTTGGTGACTGCGCCCTGGCTTGACGTAGCCACACACGCCACTGCCCGTTTTCACAGTGAGGATATTCGAGCAGCGGAGGAGCCGGATCATTTTACGGCGGACGGCACGCTGACACTCAAAGGAATCACACAACCCGTGACGCTCGCCTTTCACCTGCACACCTATGATCCGGAGGGAGTGGCGCATGCGACGGGCACGGCCCGACTGATGCGTCAGGAGTTCAAGGTGGGCGAAGGCGAATGGGCCAGTGATTCCACCGTGGAGCATGGCGTGGATGTGACCGTGACCATTCATGCGCAGGCAGAGTAAGCAGCATCGCGGCGCTACCGCGCCGTTCATTCTTGTACACATCAATCATGAAAAATGCGCCTCACGCCACGCCAGCGCTTGCGCAAAGCCGCGTGGTTTGTTACATCCTCGCTTATCTGAATGTGCGGTCGTGGCGGAACTGGTAGACGCGCAGCGTTGAGGTCGCTGTGGGAGTTAAATCCCGTGGAAGTTCGAGTCTTCTCGACCGCACCATTGAGCAAACGGGTAAAATGCCCCTCTCCCGCATTAACGGAATCTCTCTATGCCGAACGATGTTGACCTGCTCCGTTCAACTGAACCGGTCGATTACGAGATCGCACTTGAAAAAATGGAATCGCGTGTGGCGGCCATTCATGCCGGGGATGCCCCGCAAACCCTGTGGTTGCTCGAGCACCCACCCCTTTACACCGCCGGTACCAGCGCTAATGATGATGATTTGAAAGATCGCTCGCGTTTTCCCGTCTATCACACAGGCCGCGGCGGTGAATATACCTATCACGGCCCAGGGCAACGCGTTGCCTATGCTATGCTGGATTTATCGCGCCGCCCAGGGACAAAAAAGCAGGATGTGCGTGCTTTTGTCCGCGATTTGGAACAATGGCTTATCAACAGCCTCGCCGAATTTGGCATCATCGGCATGGTGCGCGAGGGTCGGGTAGGTGTCTGGGTAAACACCCCGACCGGTGAGGCAAAAATTGCAGCGCTTGGCATACGCATCCGAAAATGGGTGACTTTTCATGGCATCGCCCTCAACGTCGCCCCTGATTTGTCTCATTATAGCGGGATCGTGCCCTGCGGCATCCGTGAGTTCGGCGTCACCTCGCTGTCAGCACTGGGAATTGATGCCTCACTGCCAGAGGTTGATCAGATCTTGATCAACCAGTTTGAGGCTATTTTCGATTGTCATCTGTGCCCAACCTGACGCGATTTAAACGGTGCTGCGTGCGGTAAACTCCGTGTAAGATTCCGCTTCATTTACCTCGTGCGATTCCACCGCATTGACGCGCGCCGCCAGCGGGCCTTCTTCGCACGCCTGTAACATCTCGCTGATGTTCGTCTTTTCGCCCTGAAACTGTGCTTCGACGGTACCGTCCGTTCGGTTGCGCACCCACCCCGTCACTCGGTGTTTTTTTGCCTGTCCTACTGTCCAGGCGCGGTATCCGACGCCTTGCACTCTCCCTCGGATGGTCACATGCACCGTCAGGGCCATCCCTTATTCAAACTCCATCAGAAGCTGGCCCATCTCCACGCTCTGCCCTTCATTGGCATGCACTTTTTTGACCTTTACCGGATATTCCGCCGTGATGATATTTTCCATTTTCATGGCTTCAATCATGAGCAATGGCGCGCCCGGCTTGACGCTATCGCCCTCGCCTGCGCGCACGGCGACGATCATCCCGGCGAGCGGCGCGGTTAATTCTTTCTGCGATGCATTTTGCTGCCTTTCCGGCATATGCTTGGCGTAATCTGCGACACGAGGGGTACGCACCAGCGCGTTAAAGCTTGATCCGCCATAGGTCACTTCATAGCCCTCAATCATGCGTTTGACCTTCACGCTCACGGACTTGCCGTTCACCGTGCCCTGAAACAGGCGACGACCCAGCTGCCAGTTGCTGCGCACTGTGATAATCTCATCATCATAACGGATGTCATACCCCGTCTCACGCGGCTCGACATCCACGGCAAACTGTTCCTCACCCAGCTGCACCACCCAGCGATTAATAAAGGGTGGGATACGGCTTGGCAGTTGGCCATTGATCAGCGCATCACGTTCACGGTAGCGCAAATGCATAAACACCGCCGTGGCAATAAAGATTTTGCTGCTTTCCGAGGTCAGCTCCGCCCCGCTGAACCCGTCCGGGTATTCTTCAGCAATAAAGTGCGTTGAGAGGTTGCCTTCGACAAAGCGTGGATGGTTGAGAATCGCCTCCAGGAAGCTGATATTATGAGCGATGCCGCGAATGACATAGGCGCCCAGCGCGGTTTTCATATCGTCAATCGCCTGCTGGCGCGTTTGATTATGTGTGCAAAGCTTGGCCACCATGGGATCATAAAACATGCTGACTTCGGTGCCCTCATAGACGCCGGAGTCCAGCACCATCCCCGGAATATCATCGGGTTCCTGATAGCGGCTGATGCGCCCGACCGACGGCAAAAAGCCGCGGCTTGGGTCTTCTGCATAAATCCGTGCTTCAAACGCCCAGCCATTGAACGTGACATCTTTCTGGCTAAAGCTCAATTTTTCTCCCGCAGCAATGCGAATCATCTGCTCGACAAGGTCCACCCCGGTAATCAACTCCGTCACCCGGTGTTCCACTTGCAGGCGCGTGTTCATTTCGAGGAAATAAAAATTCCGGTGTTTATCGACAATACATTCCACTGTGCCAGCGGAGCGATAATCCACCGCCTTGGCAAGCGCTACAGCCTGATCGCACATGGCTTTGCGTGTTTTCTCATCAATAAATGGGCTGGGCGCTTCTTCAATCACCTTTTGGTGACGGCGCTGAATCGAGCATTCGCGCTCACCGAGCGTGACAATATTGCCATGATTATCTGACAGCAGTTGAATCTCAATATGGCGAGGATCTTCAATGAATTTTTCGACAAAGACACGCTCATCGCCAAAGCTTGATCCTGCCTCGCTCATGGATGCGCGAATCGCCTCATCGATTTCCTTGTCTGAATGCACCACGCGCATTCCTTTACCGCCGCCTCCGGCTGCCGCCTTGATGATAACCGGATAGCCAATTTTTTTGGCGATTTTGCGTGCTTCCTTAGGGTCAGAAATGGCTTCTTCGCTGCCGGGGATGGTATTCACACCTGCTTTCTGGGCAATTTTCTTCGCTTCCAGCTTATCGCCCATCGAGGTGATGGCTTTGGCGGTTGGACCGATAAAGGTGACACCGGCTCGGGTGACAGCCCGGGCAAATTCAGGATTCTCCGATAGAAACCCATAGCCGGGATGCACCGCATCCGCTCCGGATTCACGAATAGCCGCCATAATATTTTTACGATTAAGGTAAGACTGACCGGAAGGCGACGGGCCGATGAAATAGGCCTCATCCGCCTCCTGCACAAAAAGTGCGCTGGCGTCGGCTTCAGAGTAAACAGCGACGGTTTTAATGCCCAGGCGACGCGCCGTATGCATAATACGAAGCGCAATTTCGCCGCGATTGGCAATGAGAATTTTTTCAAACACTAGGGAAGCTCCACTCAAGACTATAGCGGTAAATTATCATGCTTTTTCCACGGATTTTCGAGTTCTTTATTCCGCAGCATTTCCAAGGCCTTGCACACACGTCCGCGCGTATTTTGCGGGCGGATGATATCATCGAGATAGCCGCGTGATGCCGCCACAAACGGGCTGGCGAAGCGTTGGCGATATTCCTCGGCCTTCTCATCAATTTCCTCGGGCGATGAGCCACGGAAAATGATTTCCGCCGCTCCTTTTGGTCCCATCACGGCAATCTCGGCACTCGGCCAGGCATAATTAATGTCGCCGCGCAAATGCTTGGAACTCATCACATCATAAGCACCGCCATAGGCTTTGCGGGTGATGACCGTCACTTTCGGCACGGTGGCTTCGGCATAGGCATAGAGCAGCTTGGCGCCGTGGGTAATAATGCCATTATATTCCTGCGAGGTTCCCGGCATAAAGCCCGGCACATCCACCAGTGTGACCAATGGAATGTTAAAGGCGTCGCAGAAGCGGACAAAGCGTGCACTTTTACGCGAGGCATTAATATCCAAACAGCCAGCCAAATGCGCCGGTTGATTGGCAACAATACCCACCGTGTGGCCCTGCATGCGGCCAAAACCGGTAATGATGTTGCGCGCATAGTCCGGCTTGATTTCATAAAAATCTGCTTCGTCCACCAGCCGCAGCACCAGCTCTTTCATATCATAGGGTTGATTCGGGTTTTCCGGCACCAGTGTATTCAAGGACATTTCCACACGATCCAACGGATCATCCGTAGGAATCACCGGCGGTTTTTCTTTGTTTGATAATGGCAGAAAGTTGATGAGACGACGGGTTTGCATGAGCAGCTGAATATCATCATCGTAAGCGAGATCAGCCACCCCTGTTTTATGAGTATGCACATCCGCACCGCCCAGATCTTCCCGGCTGACCGTCTCATGCGTCACGGTTTTCACCACGTCCGGGCCGGTAACGAACATATAAGAAGAGCCACGCGTCATCATAATGAAATCTGTCAGTGCCGGGGAATAAACAGCGCCACCCGCACATGGCCCCATTATAAGAGACAATTGAGGAATAACCCCGGATGCCAGGACATTGCGCTGAAAAATTTCGGCAAATCCGCTTAAGGAATCCACTCCTTCCTGAATGCGTGCACCGCCGGAATCATTAATGCCAATCAGAGGCGCCCCATTGCGCATGGCCATATCTTGAATTTTACAGATTTTCTTCGCATTGGTCTCACTCAGCGACCCGCCATAGACCGTAAAATCCTGACTGTAGAGGAAGACGAGCCGTCCGTTAATCGTGCCGTGGCCGATCACCACCCCATCCCCCGGAATCTGCTTTTTCTCCATCCCGAAACTGGTGCAGCGATGCTCCATGAACATGTCGAATTCTTCAAAGGAGTCTTCGTCCAGCAGCACCTCAATGCGCTCACGCGCTGTCAGCTTACCACGCTCATGCTGAGAATCGATTCGCTTTTGCCCGCCGCCAAGCCGCGCCAGTTCACGTTTATGTTCCAGTTCACGCACGACAGTGTTCACAAGCATAGGGATTCTTTCCATCGCTGTTCAGACATAGCGGCAGCGTCAGAATGATGCTGCAGAAATAGTAACGTACCTAGTTAGCAAATATGAACCCCAGTTCCAAGCGGATAGTGTATGCAGCGTCATGCTTCACCATTATTGCACGGGAATATCGCTCACGGCCACGGGGGGAAAGTTGTTGAGTTGACGCCACAATTCAAACCCTACTTTGACCTCATCTAACAGCACCCAGCCCTTTGCACGGGCACCATACCGCAAAAATTGCTGATCCGGCCACGGCATATCATCGGGATCCGGCACCACCAGCACACGAAACTGGCCTGTTGGCGTGACGGATGGGTCCACCACCTGCACGACACCACCGAACGTTCCCACCGCGGCAGAGGGCCAGCCGGAAAACTGAACAGCAGGCCATCCTTCAAACTCCAGCCGGACTTTGCGACCCGGATAAATCAGCGGAATATCGATACCGCGGACATAAAGTTCCACAGCAGGCTCACTGTCTTTTGGCACAAAGGTTGCCAATGGCTCTCCCTGATTCACCAACGTTGCGATATTGGCCGCAATAATACGCGTGATCGTGCCATCCCGAGGCGCCCGCAATGTCTGCGCCTGCTGTCGCGCCAGCCGCACCTCCATTTGATTTAACTGCACCTTGGATTGCTCCAGAGTCGCAAGCAGGGATTTGTAACGAATTTTGGCATTTTCTACATCTCGCGGTGCGCTCAACTGGCTCGATAGCAAATCGCGCTGGCGCTGATAATCCAATCGCGCGGTTTAGGCCGCAATCCGATCCAACTCAATATTTTGCTGCAAGGCATTACGTTCTGCCATCAGCCGCTGGATAAGCTGGTCATCATTATCGAGAATTTCAACGATGGGATCCCCCTGACTGACAACGCTACCCTCCTGTACATGCCATTGCTGGATGCGCCCCGGTACCATGGCACTGATTTGCTGCGCCCTGTCTTCCGGATGAAGCGCTGTGATAAATCCCTGCCCAGGCGCCGTTTGCACCCATGGTACCAGCATCATAAAGAGCAACATGCTAAGCATGAAGATGAGCAGAATGCGCCCGGCCGCATGGGTACGTGACAGAATTTTGAGTGCATGTAGTTGGCGAAACGCTGCGCGATGCTCAGGCAAAAAAGGCTCAGTCATGTGCTGTCTCAACGTTGCTTTCTTCCACTGACCTTAATGCATTGGCATCAGGCAGCCATATCTGTTCCCGGGCTCCCACATATAAATAGTCATCGAACATCTCTACATCGATGCGGTTCGACACATACAGCACTGAAAAGGACGGTTCATCGCACAGCCGGACCAGAATCCGCCTACGGCGCTTGGTTGAAATCATGTCGAATAATTCCGTCAGTACGAGTATTTTGGGCTTCGATAACAATGCCAGGGCAAGTTTGAGGCGCAAGGTTTCGGACAGAGACAGCGGCAGCCCGGTCACGGTGAGGCTGGTGGCTAGTCCTTGTGGCAACGAGGCGATCTTCTGATCCAGCTCCACCAGCGCAAGCACATGATTCATCTCGGTTGCGCTGATCTTCTCTGACGAGGCAAATTGCAGATATTCTTCCACTGTGCATTCCACAATGGTCGGTCTGTCCTGAATGATAATCTGACCACGCATATGCTGTACATCATAATCTTCCAGCGCATGATCATTGACCAGAATGCTTCCTTTATCCGGTTTGCGATAATATTTGAGCGTATCAAGCAGTAACGCCTCCAAAGACTGGCTTTGGCAACTGATCAGTATATTTTTGCCCGACTCGATCTCGAAATTGAATCGCGTCTCTTTCTCACCCTCGGTAAAGGCTGCCTGCCGGTAGGAAATGACCAGTGACTCTGTGGAGTCCAGCGTCTTCGTTCCCTCCATTGCTTCGAGCGGCACATCGAAAAACAGCGATATTTCTTCTAATGCGGCAAACAGCTTATAGCATTGCTGAAGATAATAGCCTGCCCGTGAAAGCCCGTAAAATACCGCGGTTAGCACCAGCTCCGCCGCCACAAGCTGGCCAATGGTCAATTCTGCCCTCAGCACCAGAATTCCACCCACTCCCAGCAGAAGTGCACTGGCAACGGCGTATAATAGGAGCAAGGCAACATGCTGCGAAAAGGTATAACGAAAATGCTGGCGCCGTTCCTGAATATAGCGCCCTGTCATGCTGTCGCTTTTCTTCAATGCCTGATTGATGTGGGTCGCGGTTTTGAAAAAACTGTTGGCGCGTGCGATATCTTCTAAATGATGGGCGGTTGCATATTTCGCCGCCGATAAGGAAAAACGGTCCGTATGGCATTATGTCCCCAGATGCGCCAGATTAAGTATAATACGATGATGATACCCAGATTGAACAGAAACAGCCACGGGTGATAAAACGAGACTAGTGTAAATCCGACGATCATTTGCAGAATGAGCGCGAACAAACCGACAATGAGATTGGGTATGATGGATTGTACCGTCATGATGTCAAAATAGCGATTGACCAGTTCGTAGCGGTTGATCCGGTCAAAATAGGTGTGATCGGCATAGATAATACGCAGCGTAAATTCCGATGTGATGCGCGCATAGAACCGCCGTTCGAACAGCTCCATGACGTAAGCCTGTACCGCATTAAACAAGCCGGAGACCAACAGCAGTAGCAGCAAAACAAATGCCAGGGTCATCACTGCCGTGACAGACGTGGTATGAACCACGGAGTTAATCAGCATCTGTACGGCTGTTGGAACAGACAGTGTCAGCAGGCTGATACCAATCCCATAAATCAAT
The DNA here is from genome assembly GCA_964435165.1 of uncultured Rickettsiales bacterium. Lineage (GTDB taxonomy): Bacteria > Pseudomonadota > Alphaproteobacteria > Rickettsiales > RI-342 > CAYSXY01. The sequence goes on along the minus strand of CAYSXY010000002.1, from coordinate 68,579 downwards.
GCTAGGCCGATCAACCGATTATCATCGGCGATAATCAGCGATATCAGCCGTTTTATCTCCTGTGATAATTCATTCGCCGTTGCAGGGATTTGATGCACCTTTATCTCCAGCCATTTCACCGCGGGCTATATAGGTGAAAATCGAGCCGTTGGGTATCTTATTCGACAAGAAATGGCGGGAAATACGCCTATAGCTTTTCCCACTAAGGCTTACGCGCCAACTATGGCGCGGGCAGCAGTCGCGGCCTCATAGCCATTCAGATTGTATGAAAATTAATGTGAACGGCTATAAATAACGGTAATAGACACGACAGAGATCACATGTCACGCATGCGAGATACACTGGCCATAGCGGTAGATCAGATGTAACTCTTGACGCCGTTGCTCCAGACGTTCCCTCGCCTCACTATCTTCTCCCCATTGACGCTGTTGAAAACGCTCTTCAAGCTGCGAGAGTTCATACAGCTTGTTCGGCGAGAGCAGTTGACGCTGAAACGCCAAGGCCAGAATAAACGAGCCTGATAAGCGCACCGCCTGATAAAACCCGGCCAATTCGAACACATTCATCTCCGTGAGTAGTGCGTCGGCACGCTCCGTGACCAATTCATGCTGTTCAATTGGCATGATGCTTTTAGTGACAATGAGCGGCACGCCATAAATCTCCTCGCCCCAGCTTAGCCAGCGATCCCAGAGTTTGGATTGTTCTTCCACCAGTGCGGCGGGTTCATCCACGCGGTAGCAGAGCAAATCATTCCGGGCGAAAGAGACAAGCTCTGCCTGCTTGCGCTCACGCTCCTGCGACATCATGTCCAGCGCCAGCACACTCAACCCATAAAACGGCATACTTGCCGGGCTTATCTTCTGGATGCTTTCCTGCGAACGCCATTCATCTGCGATGGCTTCTGCCAGCAAACGATAGGGAAGCACCAACGGATAACCTGCGGGAGTCTTGATCGGGTTATGCCGAGCTGAGACCCCAAAACCGACCGGATCGTGATGTTCGGTCACTGTGATGATGTCAGCCAGTTTCATAGCGTAAATCCAAAGAGAGCGAAGGTGTCTTTCATATGCGGCGGCAATGGAGCCTCATAAGTCACTGTTTTACCTTTCTTGCGCGGAATTTCAATGGTTCGTGCATGCAGGTGCAACTGTTGGGCCAGCCCATCGATAAAGGCTGCATTTCCGCCATATTTTCCATCACCCACAATCGGGTGGCCGATGGCTTCACTGTGGACGCGCAATTGGTGGGTACGACCGGTAATGGGAGTCATTTCCAGCCATGACAGTGTTTGCGCGGCCTTGTCCAACACGCGGAACTGAGTCTCTGCATATTTGCCGCGCTCATTCGGCTGCATAGTCTCACGGCTTGGCATGGTGCGGGAATGCTTTCCTTTCGCTTCTTTCGCCAGCGGCAGAATGATGCTTCCTTCCTGCGGTGTCGGCACGCCAACCACCACAGCCCAGTAGGTTTTCTGCCATTGCTGTTGTTGCAGTTTAGCGGAGAGCTGTGCGGCTGCTTCACGGTGTTTTGCCATGACCATGACACCGGAGGTGTCCCGATCCAACCGATGGATGAGCCTTGGTTCGCATCGCCCCGCATAATAACGACGCAGCAAGCTATCAACACTCGCCCCGACCTTACTTCCACCCTGGGCAGAGAGACCGGCCGACTTGTTGATGACAATCAGTTCATCATCTTCTTCGATCAGCATTTCTTCTACGCGGCGGCGTTCCGCTTTGGTAATAGGGACATGTTTAGATGCCGATCGGGCAGGCTCACCTGGTGTTTGCGCATCAGCCATGGATGGGAGACTGACCTGCTGCCCGGCCTGGAGTCGCAGATCACCCTTGGCTTTTTGCCGATTGACCCGAATGGCACCTTTACGCAACCATTTTTGCATCAGTCCATATGGCACTTCCGGGGCATGGCGTTTGAGCCAGCGATCCAGCCGCTGTCCGTCATCACCGGAAGCAACAGTGAGCTCACGATGCTGTGGATGGTCTGATGAGGTGTGGCGAGTCATGATACGCCTGCCACCAAACGCATAAGCACGATACCTGCAGCAAACGCAGCGATGGAAAGCATCACAGAGGCACCGATATAGCCTATGGTTGCGATGACCTCTCCGCGCTGCCAAAGACTGACACTATCCAGCGCAAAGGAAGAAAAGGTGGTAAATCCGCCCAGCACACCAACCATCAGAAATAAACGCCAGCCATGGTGAAACCCCTCCCACTGCATCGCAAGCGCCGCGATTACTCCCATCATCAGCGAGCCGATGACGTTCACAAGCAAGGTCGCGATTGGAAAACCCGTAACGCCAATTATGACACTAACCATATAGCGCAAGGTTGCACCCATCGCACCACCTGCTGCTACGGCTCCCAGACTCGTCAGGCTCATACTCATGTCGGCGCTTCCTCTGCCTGTTCTACCCGCTGGCGGATGCTATCCCAATAATGAAGGCGCTTTTTGACTTCCCGCTCAAAACCACGTTCCTGCGGTTGATAAAAACGCTGGCGCGGCAAACTGTCCGGAAAATAATTGAGCCCGGCGCACCCCTCCGCCGTATCATGATCATAGCGGTAGCCGGCACTATATCCTTGCTCTTTCATAAGCTTGGTTGGTGCATTGACGGCATGCATAGGCGGCATCAGCGAGCCTTGTTCTTTGGCTATACGATAGGCCGCCTTATGTGCTTTATATTGCGCATTGGATTTTGGCGCCGTGCCCAGATAGACAACCAACTGGGTAATGGCAAGGTCGCCCTCGGGGCTACCGAGATAATCATATGCCTGCCAGGCGCTGATTGCCTGTTGCAGGGCTTGTGGATCAGCCAGGCCTATATCCTCCACGGCAAAGCGCGTTAATCGCCGCAACAGATAATGTGGGCTTTCACCCGCCAGCATCATGCGTGCCGTCCAGTAGAGCGCTGCATCGGTATCCGATCCTCGCAATGCCTTGTGCACGGCACTGATTAAGTTGTAATGACTATCCTGCTGCTTGTCATACACTGGAAGGCGTTGCTGTAATGTACGGCGTAGCCCGGCTTCATCCAACGGCTCAGTATCTGCGGACAGCACTGCCAACTGTTCGACCATGCCAAGCAGATAGCGGCCATCACCATCGGCCATCACCACCAGTGCCTGCCGTGCTGCCTCCGTCAATGGCAAATCTTGCCCCAGATGGCTCTCTGCCCGCTCCAGCAGTTTCAGCAATGCCACATGGTTGAGCGGCTTGACGGTTAACACCCGGCAGCGTGAGAGAAGTGCCGCGTTCAGTTCAAAGGAAGGGTTTTCGGTGGTCGCGCCAATGAGAATAATGGCGCCGCTTTCCACAAACGGCAGAAATACATCCTGCTGCGCACGATTGAAGCGGTGAATCTCGTCCACAAACAGGACGGTCATGCGGCCTTGGTGTTGGCGCTCCACAGCCTGATCACAGATTTTTTTCAGGGCCGCTACACCTGTCGTTACAGCAGATACGGCTTCCAACGCATGGCCAAATGCATCGGCTAACAGGCGCGCCAATGTGGTTTTGCCACTGCCGGGCGGCCCCCAGAAAATCAGCGAGACGAGCTGCCCACTTTGGCGCATGGCTGTTAAGGGCGCTCCATCATCCTCCAGCAAATGCGGCTGGCCAAGTACATCTTCCAGCGTGGTGGGTCGCAACTGCTCAGCCAGAGGCACATAGCCTTTCACTGTTGGGATGGATTGTGCAAACAGATCGTCGGTCATCCTACCCTGCCACATCCAGCGAAAGGCGGCGCCCTGCACGCTCTACCACCACCTGCCAGCGGCGCGTCGGCGTGGCCATGGTGGCCGCCAGTTCACGACTGCTGGAAATGGTTGTACGATTCACCTGTAGGATAATATCACCGCGCTGTACGCCATAGCTGGCGGCCAGTGACTCCTCGACCACTCCCAACACCGCCACGCCGCGTTGATTCATATCCAGCCCCAGTTCAAGCGCCAGCGCGGGCGACAGATTTGCTACCACTGAGCCTGCAAGCGGCTGTCGTCCCTCCAGCCGCCGCTCGTCCGGCTCTGGGTCATAGGGCGGATATTCCAGTTGCATTCGTGTTGTTTCTACCCGCCCCTGACGAATGAAGCGCACTTCCGCAGGACGTGTGGGATCGAACGTGACCACCCGGTAGCGCAGGGCCTGTGCATCCTGAATATCGTACCCGTCCATGGCAATAATGATATCTCCAACGATCAATCCCGCACGGTCCGCCGGGCCACCTTCATAAATGCGGCTAAGAATGACGCCCGCTGTGCGCTCCATACCCAGTGACTGGGCAATATCACTGGTGACCGTTTGTACGGCGGCACCCAGCCAGGGCCGGACGATGCGTCCACGCTTTTCAATACTGTCCACGACCGTGCGTACCAGATTGGCAGGAATGGCGAAACCGATTCCATTAGACCCGCCGGAGCGTGAATAAATGGCTGTATTCACGCCGACCAGATTGCCATCCATCGTCACCAGTGCCCCCCCGGAATTACCGGGATTGATCGCGGCGTCGGTCTGGATGAAAAACTGGTAATCCGTCGCCCCAACCGATGTGCGTGCAAGGGCGGAGACAATACCACTGGTAACCGTTTGGCCGATACCAAAGGGGTTGCCGATGGCGAGCACCAGATCTCCAACCTCCAGCCGGTCAGAATCATTGAGTCTGAGATAAGGCAAAGACAAGCCCTGCTGACGCACACGCAGCACAGCCAGATCAGTCTGTTCGTCGGTGGCGATCAGCTCCGCATCAAACTCGCGGCGATCATTCAGCACGATGCGAATTTCATCGCTTCCCTGAATCACGTGGTTGTTGGTAATGATCAGCCCTTCGGGGCGGACAATGACCCCGGAGCCAAGCGAACTAACCACACGTTCAGGCGCGACACCCAACCGCCGGAGCGCATCGCCCATGAACAGTTTCATCAGCGGGTCATTAAACAGGGGTGATAACTCTACTTTCTCCGTGCGTTTGGTGTAAATATTGACCACTGCCGGAGCCGTTTTTTTGACCAAGGGCGCGTAAGAAAGCTGCACCTGTTGCTGGGTTTGCGGCACCTCACGCTCAAACAATGCCTGTGCCCCTTTTGCCAGAGAGAAGCACAGACACAGACACAGCGATAGGGAGACGAGATTTTTTATCATATGTCACATATAGGGTAAGATGATCATGTTTGTAGAGTTTCGTAACGTATGCATTCTTCTTACCTGTAAACGCAAAGAGCCGCCAACAGTGGTTGGCGGCTCTTTAGTCAATCAATTATGAAACCGGTATCACGCGGCTTTTTCACCGCCTTCCGGCAATTCCATATCCAACTCATCATCCATCATGATTGGGCCGGAATCCTGGCCTTTCGCTTCTTCGTCGCGATCGACAAATTCGATAATTGCCACCGGTGCTGAATCGCCGTAGCGGAAGCCCGCCTTTAGAATGCGCAGATAGCCGCCCTGACGCTCTTTATAGCGCTCTGCCAGCACGTCAATAAGCTTTGCAGCCGTTTTTGCATCATTGGTCTGCGATAAGATTTGCCGGCGCGCATGCAGATCGCCACGTTTGCCGAGCGTCACGAGCTTTTCCACATAGGGGCGTAACTCTTTCGCTTTGGGCAACGTGGTGGTAATTTGCTCGTGCTTAACCAATGCATCGGCCATATTTTTAAACATGGCTTTACGATGTGCGCTGGTGCGGTTTAATTTTCGTCCTGCTACGCGATGTCGCATGGTTCCAATCCTATCGATTAACGTCTTAGGTTATTATTATCTCTTATTTCACGCAAAGGGGTCTTCAAACTTTTTCGCCAGCTCTTCGATATTCTCCGGCGGCCAGTTGTCGATCTCCATGCCAAATTTAAGCCCCATGGTCACGAGCACATCTTTTATCTCGTTGAGTGACTTGCGGCCAAAATTCGGTGTTTTCAGCATTTCGGCTTCGGTTTTCTGAACCAGATCGCCAATGTAAACGATATTGTCGTTCTTCAGGCAATTGGCAGAGCGTACCGACAATTCCAACTCTTCCACTTTTTTGAGCAGATTCGGGTTGATCTGGTCTTCCGGGCTTTCTTCCTGACGGGTCTCTTCGGACACATCCTCAAAATTGATGAACAGATTCAATTGATCCTGCAGAATACGTGCAGCGTATGCTACCGCGTCTTCCGGCGATACGGCACCGTTGGTTTCCACTTCCAGAATCAGCTTGTCATAATCGGTTACCTGACCGACGCGCGCATTATCAACTTCGTAGGTAACGCGTTTGACCGGGCTGTAGAGGGCATCGACCGGGATAACGCCAATCGGGGCATCATCGGAACGATTCATTGCAGCCGGCACATAACCTTTACCCGTTCCCACCTGCATTTCGAGGTTCAGTTCTGCGCCTTTATCCAAGGTGCAGATACGCAAATTACCATTAATAATCTCAACATCATGCGGGCAGGTGATCATCGATGCGGTCACTTCGCATGGGCCTTTGGCTTTCAACACAAGCTTTTTCGGATCCGCCGAATGGGCACGGATTGCCAGCTGTTTGATATTGAGGATCATGTTGGTGACATCTTCATTCACGCCGGTCACCGACGAAAATTCATGAAGCACGCCGTCAATTTTCACCGAAGTGACGGCGGCACCCTGCAGCGATGACAGCAGAATACGACGCAGCGCATTACCAATGGTAATACCAAATCCACGCTCCAGTGGCTCAGCCACCACCACCGCATGACGCGACGCGTCTTTCGGCGTCTGGATATCCAGCTTTGTTGGCTTAATCAGTTCTTTCCAGTTTCTGCTAATCACCTTCTCACCCCATGCATTCTAAAAGCATTAATATTCAATCCGATATTCGCCGCTCTACACGCGACGACGCTTCGGCGGACGGCATCCATTATGTGGAATCGGCGTCACATCACGAATAGCGGTTACGGTAAAACCGACCGATTGCAACGCACGCAGGGCAGATTCACGCCCTGACCCCGGCCCTTTCACACAAACAGAGACGGTTTGCATGCCATGCTCAATAGCGGCCAGGCCTGCTTTCTCCGCCGCCACCTGGGCGGCATACGGCGTCGATTTGCGTGAGCCTTTGAAATTGTTCGAACCCGCCGACGACCAGGAAATGACATTACCCTGCTGATCGGTAATGGTAATGATCGTGTTATTAAACGTTGCATTAACATGCGCAATGCCGGTGGTGATGTTTTTCCGGTCTTTACGACGCACCCGGGCTTTTTGATCTTTTACTGCCATTGGTCTAATTCCTTACCCCTTATTTCTTCTTACCGGCGATTGGTTTGGCCTTCCCTTTACGGGTACGCGCATTGGTATGCGTCCGTTGACCGCGCACCGGCAGGCCGCGACGATGGCGCAAGCCACGGTAACAGCCCAGATCCATCAATCGCTTGATATTCATTGAGCGCTGACGACGCACATCGCCTTCTACTGTATATTCACGGTCGATGATCTCACGCAGGCGAGCGACTTCTTCCTCACTCAATTCATGCACCCGCTTATTATCGGTCATTTTCGCCTTCGCCATAATTTCGCGCGAGGTGGTATGTCCGATTCCATGAATGTAGGTGAGCGCTACTTCAATGCGCTTAGATGTTGGTATATTTACACCGGCAATACGAGCCACTTTTTATCTCCTGTCAGACACTTACGTCTACTGTTGCATGTCGCATTTCAGGTGCTTATCCAATCTTATTGGGTTTTTTCGCACCATCTTCCTCAAAAGAGCCGGTACTATAGGGATAATTAATCGCAAGTCAACGGTTAGATCACCCGCTCGCATGATTTCGCCACATCACGCAGGAATGTTCACCGCTTCTTCGATTTGCCGCGCCACTTCTGGCATGTCAGCCATGCCGTCGACCGGTCGCAACAGGCCCTTTTCCGTATAATATGGGAGCAGTGGTTCGGTTTGTCGATGATAAGATGTCAAACGCGCCGCAACCGTCTCGGCATTATCGTCAGACCGGCGGGAAAATTCCGTCCCTCCACACTGGTCACATACCCCTTCCTGCTGCGTTGGCTTGAATGTGTCATGATAGCCCGCACCGCAGGTGACACAACTAAAGCGCCCTGAAATACGATCGACAAGTATGGCATCATCAACTCTCAGCTCAATCACAGCGGCAAGCTGGCAGCCCGTTTTTTCCAGCATAGTGTCCAACGCTTCTGCCTGCACCACGGTGCGCGGAAAGCCATCCAGAATAAATCCGCGCGCACAATCTGCCTGCTGAATACGATTTTCAATCATGGCGACCATAATATCGTCCGGCACCAGTTCGCCGCGATTCATGATATCCGATATTTGCTGGCCTATATCAGATCCTTCTGCAACGCATGCGCGCAACATATCTCCTGTTGAGAGTTTGGCCAGCCCATGCCGGTCCTTCAGTAAATCTGCCTGCGTTCCTTTGCCTGCGCCCGGCGGCCCCAACAAAATCACATTCACCGTCTACGTCCTTTTTTCTGCACGAGTTTTGATTTTTTGATCAACCCTTCATATTGGTGCGCAAATAAATGCGACTGGATCTGAGCAATGGTGTCCATGGTGACATTCACCACGATCAGCAGGCTGGTACCGCCAAGGTAAAATGGCACAGAATAATTGGAAATGAGTAGCTCCGGCACGGCACACACCAGTGAGAGATAGAGCGCGCCAACCACGGTCAACCGTGTCAGAACAAAATCCAGATACTCCGCCGTATTCTTGCCGGGTCGAATCCCCGGGATAAACCCGCCATGTTTTTTGAGATTATCTGCTGTATCCTTGGGATTGAACACAATCGCCGTATAGAAGAAGCAGAAGAAAACGATCGCCAGAATATACAATGCAATATAGAGCGGCTGCCCGTGCGCCAAATAAGCGGTGATGGTGTTCAGCATGGATGGTTCGGATGATGCATTGAACCCGGCAATCGTCACCGGAAATAGCAGGAGAGAGCTGGCAAAAATCGGCGGAATAACGCCTGCCGTGTTCAATTTGAGCGGCAGATGCGAGTTTTCCCCGCCATACATTTTATTGCCCACCTGGCGCTTGGGATATTGCACCAGAATGCGCCGCTGAGCGCGCTCCATAAAAACGATAAAACCAATGAGAGAGACTGCCAGCAGAATCATAAACAAGATAAATTCAATTGATATGGCGCCGCGGCGACCCAATTCAAAGGTACTCGCCAAAGCTCCCGGAAATTCCGCCACAATCCCGGCGAAAATAATCAATGAAATACCATTGCCGATGCCACGCGCCGTAATCTGTTCACCCAGCCACATCAGGAAAACCGTACCCCCTGTTAGTGTGATGGCCGTGGTGAGGCGGAACATCAGGCCTGGTTCAATCACTGCCGAGCCTGAAGACGCTGCCATGCCTTCCAACCCAATCGCCAGGCCATAGCCCTGGAGAAATGCCAGCAGCACAGTACCATAACGAGTATATTGGTTGATTTTCCGCCGTCCGGATTCGCCCTCTTTTTTAAGCTGCTCTAATTGCTTGGACACCACGGTCATCAACTGCATGATGATGGAGGCAGAAATATACGGCATGATGTTGAGGGCAAAAATGGTCATACGCCCCAATGCACCGCCGGCGAACATATTGAACATGCCGAGAATACCGCCGGCATTCTGCCGGAATATTTCATCCAGCACGACCGGATCAATCCCAGGCAGAGGAATGTAGGTGCCGATACGATAAACGACCAGCGCGCCGACAACAAAAATAAGACGCTTTTTCAATTCTGTTGCGCGGGAGAGAACGCCAATATTAATATTGGCTGCCAGCCTTTCTGCTGCAGATACCATGAGTTACGCTATGCTCATTTTATGGAAGTGACGCTATGCCGACTCGCATGAGATGGCAACATAGTGATGTATCAGTCTTTTGCTTTTGACGCAGCTTTTTTCGCAGGCTTTTTCTCGGTTTTAGCACCCGATTTGCTTGCGGCTGATTTCTTGGGTGTTTTCGCCGCCTCTGCAGTCGCCGCCTCAACCTTGACTAAAGATCCCCCAGCTTTGCTCACCGCTTTTTCAGCAGCGACAGAGAATGCTTCAACCGAGATATTCAACTTCGCTTTCAGCTCACCTTTGGCCAGCACTTTCACCCCTGCTTTCGTCGGCTTGAGAATGTTCTTCTCTGCCAACAGCGCCGAGGTAATCTTATCTTTTTCACTCAGCCGACCACTATCAACAAAACGCTGCAAGTCACCCGTGTTGATCGTGGCATATTCTTTACGGCCCGAATTGATAAACCCACGCTTTGGCAGGCGCAAATAAAGCGGGTTTTGCCCCCCTTCAAAGCCTTTGATCGCCACACCACTGCGTGACTTTTGTCCTTTCATGCCACGGCCACAGGTTTTTCCTTTGCCGGAACCAATGCCACGCCCTACCCGCGTGCGCGACTGGCGTGCACCTTCGTTATCTTTGAGTTGATTCAACTGCATGGCTTGTATCCTCTATCCTTCCGGCAATCGAGCCGGGTTCATTGTCTTACGACTCGTCCACCACTTCCACTAAGTGATGAACTTTATTGATCATTCCACGTATCGCCGGTGTATCTTCCAGCGTCCGGGTGCGGTTCATTTTGTTCAACCCAAGCCCAACCAGCGTCTGGCGCTGGTCCTTCGGCCGACCGATGGGACTTGCGATCTGACGAACTGTCACCGTACTCTTTATTGCTGCTGGCATGATTCTAATCCTAATTTATTTCTTTTTGACCGAGGTAACCGCAGGTTTTTTTGCGGCCGACTTCTTAGCAGCCGACTTTTTAGCCGCAGCCGCTTTTTTCACTTCTTTTTTCGCTGTCGTGACTTCTGTTTTTTCCTCTTCCGAATCTTGTGATGTGCCACCACCGAGAATAATCTCACGACGTGCAATCACATCACCAATTTTCTTGCCACGCTTTCCAGCAATTGCTCGTGGTGAGCGAATAGCTTGCAACGCATCCAATGTTGCTTTCACCATATTATGTGGATTCGATGACCCGGTTGATTTTGCCACAACATCCTGAACACCTAATGCTTCCAGAATAGCACGCATCGGACCACCGGCAATAATACCAGTACCGGCCGGTGCCGCACGGAGAATCACTTTACCCGACCCATAGCGACCTTTCACATCATGATGCAGAGTACGACCTTCACGCAGTGGCACACGAATCATGGATTTACGAGCCATATCGGTTGCTTTTTTCACCGCATCCGGCACTTCTTTCGCTTTACCTGTGCCATAACCGACTCGGCCTTTACCATCCCCAATAACCACCAACGCGGCGAAGCCGAATCGGCGGCCACCCTTCACCACTTTGGCTACGCGATTGACGGATACCAGACGATCAATCAGATCGACTTCCTGCTGCGAGCTGCGTTCTGCTGGAGCTGCGTTTCTCGACATGTAATTGTCCTTATTGCTTTACTCTATTAAAATGCCAAACCACCCGCGCGGGCAGCATCTGCCAGCGCCTTCACGCGGCCATGATAAATATATCCACCACGGTCGAACACCACATCGGCAATTTTCGCCTTTTTCGCACGGTCAGCAATTAGCTTGCCGACGGCTTCAGCCGCTTTAACATTGGAACCGTTGCCAAGAGACTTGCGAATGTCTTTGTCTACCGACGATGCACTTGCCACGACCTTGCCTTGCGCATTGATAATGTGCGCATAGATATGTTGATTCGTGCGATGCACCGCTAACCGATTGCGATCGCCCTGTACGTTGCGAATCTTGTAGCGCACACGGCGACGACGACGTTCAAATAATGCCTGGGCTGACTGAGCCATGATTCACACCTTACTTTTTCTTACCTTCTTTCATCATGATAAATTCACCCTCAAAGCGCACCCCCTTGCCTTTATACGGCTCAGGCGGACGCAACGCGCGAATATCCGATGCAACTTGACCTACTAACTGTTTATTAGCTCCACTGATTTCAATGGAGGTTGGTTTTTCGCACTTCACACTAACCCCTTCCGGCAAGGCAAAGCGCACATCATGACTATATCCCAATGACAGGTTGAGCATATCTCCCTGTAGAGCGGCCCGATATCCAACTCCAACAATCTCCAGGCGGCGCACAAATCCTTGCGACGCCCCTTCGATCAGACTCGCGATGACGCTGCGCATGGTACCCCACATGGAGCGTGCACGATGGCCGTTATTGGCAGGCTTCACCACAATCTGCCCATCTTCCTGTGTGATGGAAACATCTTTGGTGAAGGATGTTTTTAATTCGCCTTTCGACCCTTTGACAGTGATTTCCGACTCTGTCAGAGAGACGGAAACTCCATCCGGAATCGCTATGGGCAGTTTACCTACGCGTGACATGATTCTCTCCTAGAATACACTGCAAAGCACTTCGCCGCCCACATGGTCGACGCGCGCCTGATAGTCAGACATCACCCCTTTAGGGGTCGAAATAATGGCCATACCCAAACCGTTATGCACACGCGGCATCTCTTTGACGGAAGTGTATACACGCCGCCCTGGTTTGGATTTACGCTTTAATTCTTTAATGACCGGCTCGCCATCGTGGTATTTCAGCTCAATATTCAGCTGCGGCTTTGCCGAATCTTCCTCATTGCGACTGTAACCACGAATATAACCTTCTTCCGCCAGCACCTTCAGCACATTTTCCGACAAATTAGACGCCGGAGCACTGACGACAGAGAGGCGTGCCTGCTGGCCATTGCGGATGCGTGTCAGCATATCTGATAACAAATCATTCATTGACATGATCGTGACTCCACCTTTACCAGCTCGATTTAACAATGCCTGGCAGCTCACCGGCTGACCCAAGCTCGCGCAGCGCAATACGCGACATTTTTAATTTACGATAATATCCGCGCGGACGACCACTGACTTCGCAACGGTTACGCTGGCGAATCGGCGCACTATTGCGTGGCAGTTTTGCCAACTTCAGCGACGCCTCCAAACGATCCTCAAACGAGGTTTCCTTGTCCATGATCACTTTTTTCAGTGCTTCACGCTTGTTGGAAAACTTATCTGCCATGCGCTGACGGCGTTTATTTTTCTCAACTGAACTTTTCTTAGCCATACTACTCTCTCCGTTCCACTCAGGCCGCAAATGGCAAATTAAGTTTCTTCAACAAAGCCAGCGCTTCATTGTCATTTGCGGTCGACGTGGTGATAATCACATCCATACCCCGGATTTTATCCACTTTGTCATAATTTATTTCCGGGAAAATGATGTGCTCTTTTATACCAAAGGCATAATTTCCGCAACCATCGAAACTTTTGTGATTCAGTCCACGAAAATCCCGAATGCGCGGCATGGCAATGGTCACCAGACGATCCAGAAATTCATACATACGCTCACCACGTAGCGTCACCTTCGCACCCAAGGGCATGCCCTCACGCAGCTTAAAGCTGGCGATCGATTTCTTGGCACGCGTGATGACAGGCTTTTGCCCGGCAATCATACCTAATTCATCGGACACTGACGTCAGCACTTTTGAATTACCAACCGCTTCCGACACGCCCATATTGAGTACGATTTTCTCAATTTTCGGCACTTGCATCGGGTTCGTGAAATTCAACTCCTGCTGAAGTTCTTTACGAATGCGCTCATTATAATCTTTTAATAATCTGGCCATGGCCGTTTCCTCTACGCATCAATCACTTCGCCAGATTTCTTAGCGAAGCGTACTTTTCTACCATCTTTGAGGGTTTTATACCCTACACGCGTCGCCACATCCTGCTTGGGATCCACCAACGCCACATTGGAAATATGAATCGGCATTTCTTTCTTGGCGATACCCCCTGCATCGAATTGCGAAGGCCGGTTGTGACGGGTTGCTACATTTGCCCCCGAAATAACGACACGCTTTTGCTCAGGAATCACGCGCAGCACTTCACCGCGTTTACCTTTATCCTTACCAGTGGTGACAATGACCGCGTCACCTTTTTTAATTTTTAGTTTCTGCTGGTTCGCCATTATAGTACCTCTGGGGCAAGAGAAATGATCTTCATGTATTTTTTGTAGCGCAGCTCACGCGTAACCGGGCCGAAAATACGTGTTCCAATCGGCTCACCCTGCTTATTGATCAGAACTGCGGCGTTACGATCAAAGCGAATCGCACTACCATCTGAACGACGCATATCTTTTGCCGTACGCACCACAACAGCGCGGTGCACCTCACCTTTTTTAACCTTACCGCGTGGGATCGCATCTTTAACCGATACGACGATCACATCGCCGATACCAGCAGAGCGACGCTTCGATCCTCCCAACACTTTGATACACTGCACCTTGCGGGCGCCGGAATTATCGGCGACTTCCAAGGTCGTCTGCATCTGAATCATGGCGTTATCCTCGCTTCTTACGCGGCGTCGTACATTACGAGCCAGGTTTTTTGTTTCGAAATTGGTTTCGTTTCAACAATGCGGATATTATCCCCTTCTTTGAAACGGTTCTCCGGATCATGCGCTGCATATTTTTTCGAGCGGCGAATGGTTTTCTGGTACAGTGGGTGTTTCAGACGACGCTCAACCAACACCGTCACTGTTTTATCGCGCTTATCGCTAACAACCACGCCCTGTAATATACGCTTAGGCATCTCTGCAACTCCTACTTCTTCGTCTCATGGCGCTTTTCCGACAGGACTGTTTGCACACGCGCAATGTCGCGGCGCACCTGGCGGCGGCGATTCGTATTTTGCAATTCACCTGTCGCCTGTTGAAAGCGGAGGTTCATGGCTTCTTTTTTCATTGTTGACAGCTGATCCTTCAACTGATCAACACTCATATTGCGTAATTCTGTTGACTGCATGGCATCAATCCTCATCTGGACGCTTTACGAACCGCACACGCAGCGGCAGTTTAGCTGCGGCAAGTTCAAATGCATCACGGGCAGCATCTTCCGGCACCCCATCCAACTCAAACATAATGCGGCCAGGCTTGACTTTTGCCACCCAATATTCGGGCGAACCCTTACCTTTACCCATCCGTACTTCTGCCGGCTTGCTTGACACAGGCACATCCGGAAAAATACGAATCCATAGGCGGCCTGCCCGGCGCAAGCGGCGCTGAATGGCACGACGAGCGGCCTCAATCTGACGCGCCGTCACGCGCTCCGGCTGCATGGCTTTCATTCCATATGAGCCAAAATTCAAATCCGTTCCGCCTTTGGCGTTGCCGTGAATGCGGCCTTTATGCGCTTTGCGGAATTTTGTTCGTTTTGGTTGCAACATCGCTCTTCATCCTTTGCTTAGCGCAGCACTTGCTGCTCAACAGCACGTTTTTCTGATGCCAGTGGATCATGGGCAAGAATCTCACCCCGGAAAATCCACACCTTCACGCCAATCACCCCATAGGTCGTATTGGCACGGGCCGTCCCGTAATCGATATCGGCACGCAACGTATGCAATGGCACACGCCCTTCGCGATACCATTCCGTGCGTGCAATCTCCGCCCCAGCCAAGCGACCGGCGCAATTCACACGAATACCCAATGCCCCCATGCGCTGAGCAGATTGAACCGCGCGCTTCATGGCACGACGGAACGACACACGGCGCTCTAGCTGCTGCGCAATACCTTCCGCCACCAGATTGGCATCAATTTCCGGCTTGCGAACCTCGACAATGTTCAAATTCACTTCATCGTCGGTAAATTTGGACAAGTCCTTTTTTAATTTCTCGATATCAGCACCTTTTTTACCGATCACCACGCCAGGGCGGGCTGATTGAATCGTCACGACCACTTTTTTCGTAGGACGCTCGATCACCACTTTGCTAACGCCAGCACTTTTAAGCGCCTTCTTGACATATTGGCGGATCTTCAAATCCTCATGCAATTTATCTGCATAATCAGCACTGGCATACCAGCGGGAATCCCATGTGCGATTGATGCCAAGACGCAATCCTATTGGGTTGACTTTCTGGCCCATTATCCTTCGTCCTCTTGTATTTCGCGCACTACAATACGCATATTGCTGAACGGCTTCATAATTTTAGCAGCACGGCCCCGTGCGCGAGCACGAAAACGCTTCATCACCAGCGCCTTACCAACAGTCGCCTCGGACACGTAGAGATTATCCACATCGAGGTTATGATTGTTTTCGGCATTTGCAACGGCCGACTGCAAAAGCTTTTTAATATCGCCAGCCACGCGACGCCGCGAGAATGTCAGCTGCACCAGCGCATCATTCACATGCATGCCGCGAATCATGGTAGCCACTTGGTTAAGCTTATACGGGCTGGTGCGCACCATGCGGAGCGTAGCCATTGCCTCATTATCTGCCAAGCGACGGGGAGCTGCTGCCTTGCCCATGATTATTTCCTTTTTGCTTTCTTATCCACGCCGTGCCCGTAATAGGTACGAGTCGGCGAAAATTCACCCAGCTTATGCCCAACCATATCTTCACTCACCGAGACAGGAATGAATTTCTGGCCGTTATACACACCAAACGTCACACCAACGAATTGAGGAATGATCGTTGAACGGCGTGACCAGGTTTTGATCACGGTGTTTTTGCCGGACGAACGCACCTGCTCAACTTTTTTCAGCAAGTAGCCATCGACAAACGGGCCTTTCCATACAGAACGTGGCATCAAGCTTCTCCTTATTTATTCCGGCGGTGACGGCTGGTGACGATATATTTATCCGTCGCCTTATTTGAGCGCGTCCGCTTACCCTTGGTCGGCTTACCCCACGGCGTCACCGGATGGCGACCACCGGAGCTACGGCCCTCACCACCACCATGCGGGTGATCAACCGGGTTCATCGCGACACCGCGTACAGATGGACGCTTGCCCAGCCAACGGTTGCGACCCGCCTTACCTAAATTAATATTCTGGTGATCCGGGTTCGACACCGCACCCACCGTTGCATATGCACTTGCAGGCACCATACGTGTCTCGCCCGAGCGTAATTTGAGCAGCGCGTAACCACTATCCTTACCCGCCAACTGAGCATATGCTCCTGCGGCGCGCGCAATCTGACCGCCCTTGCCCGGCTTGATTTCAATATTGTGCACCAGCGTGCCCACCGGAATCGAACTCAACGGCAGTGCATTACCAGGCTTAATATCCGCACCTTTACCCGCCTGAATTTTGTCTCCTACGGACAAGCGCTGCGGCGCCAGAATATATGCCTGCTCACCATCCTCATATTTTACAAGCGCAATAAAAGCGGAACGGTTAGGATCATACTCCAGACGCTCAACCGTCGCCATCATATCGCGCTTCATACGCTTGAAATCAATAACGCGGTAACGACGCTTGTGCCCCCCGCCGATGCGGCGAGCGGTAATGCGCCCATTATTATTACGACCACCCGATTTGGTCAGACCTTCCGTCAACTCTTTAACAGGCTTGCCCTTCCAGAGCGCGCCACGATCAACCAGAACCAGCTGACGCTGCGACGGGGTGGTTGGATTATATTTCTTTAATGCCATCGGATCAGACTCCTGCCGTCAGGTCTATTGTTTGACCTTCCTTAATCGTCACAATTGCTTTTTTCACATCACTCCGGCGGCCTGGGCGACCACGGAAACGCTTTGTTTTACCTTTAACATTGAGTGTGTTTACCGACAGCACCTCTACCTTAAAGAGCGACTCAACCGCTTCTTTGATTTGCTTTTTTGTTGCCATCGTATTGACGCGGAACGTCATTTTATTCAATTCAGAGATAACCGTTGATTTTTCAGTAATCACCGGAGAGAGCAACACATCATAATGGGTCAGGGCGATGGTCATGACAGCCTCGCTTGTAACTGTTCAACAGCGTCTTTCGTCAGCACCACCTGCTGGTGACGCAGAATATCGTATACATTGGCACCAATTTGCGGCAATGCATTGATTTGGTGCAAATTCGCAGATGCTTTGCGAAAATTTTCATTTATTTCGGACGCGTCAATAAACAGCGCCTTTTCCAGACCAAGCTTTGCCAGATTTTCTCGCAGCAGCTTCGTCTTGGCTTCTTTCAGATTCAGCGAGTCCACAATTTTTAATTCACCATTTTTGGCTTTCACTGACAGCGCCGTCTTTAGCGCCAGTTTACGCACTTTTTTGGGCAAGCTCTGGGCATGACTGCGAACTACCGGCCCAAACGTCACCGCACCGCCACGCATCTGAGATGCACGACTCGAACCCTGCCGCGCCCGGCCCGTGCCTTTTTGGCGGAATGGCTTGGCGTTGGAACCGCTCACTTCGCCAACAGCCTTGACTTTGTGCGTACCTGCGCGACGCTTCGCCAACTGATACTGCACCATGCGATGCAACAGATCAGCGCGCTCTTCCAGACCGAACACTTCCGGCTTTAGCGAAATCTCACCCGCCGCCTTATTGTCAAGAGTCGTTACCTTAAGCTTCATTGCCCTGACCCTCTTGCTTATCTTCTGAGGCGGCCTGCACGCCCGCCTGGTTTTCACCCTCAGCACCGGGTTCTTCCGCCGCCTCTGGCTCTTCCTTCAACACGGTTGGGTAAGGAGCATCCGGCGATACCGCGCGCTTAACCGCATCACGAATAAAGACGTAACCACCCTTAGACCCGGGCACCGCACCCCTCACGACGATGACACCCGTCTCGGCGTCGCTGGAGATAACTGTTAAATTTTGCACGGTAACACTGGCATTTCCGTACTGGCCCGCCATTTTCTTACCCTTAAACACTTTCCCCGGATCCTGACACTGACCCGTCGAGCCGTGCGAACGGTGCGAAATAGAAACACCATGCGATGCCTCCAAACCACCAAAATTATGTCGGCGCATCCCACCGGAAAAACCACGACCCTTTGAAATGCCTGCGACATCTACATACTGGCCAGGAATAAAATGCGTTGCCGGAATGTCACTTCCCACAGGAACCATTGCATCCTCAGCGACGCGAAATTCCTTTACCATCATTTTCGGCTCAACCTTTGCCTTGGCATAATGCCCCCGCATTGCCTTAGAGACATTTTTTACCTTGCGCTTACCTACACCCAGCTGCAATGCCGTATATCCGTCTTTCTCCACCGTGCGCTGCGCCACCACCTGCGCCTGCTCCACCTGAAGCAGCGTTGCCGGCAAATGCTCGCCATCCTCCGTAAAGACACGGGTCATGCCCAGTTTTTTTGCAATCAGTCCGGTTCTCATGCCGCGGCTCCACCAGCCAATTTAATTTCAACATTTACACCCGCCGCCAGATCAAGCTTCATCAGCGCATCGACCGTTTGCGGGGTTGGATCAACAATATCAATAAGACGCTTATGGGTGCGGATCTCAAACTGCTCACGCGATTTCTTATTCACATGAGGGGAACGCAGCACCGTGAAGCGCTCAATGCGACGCGGAAGAGGAATGGGGCCACGCACCTGCGCACCTGTGCGCTTAGCGGTACTCACAATTTCAGAAGTTGATTGATCCAATACTCGATGGTCAAACGCCTTAAGCCGGATACGAATTCGTTGTCCTTGCATCTTTTCCTCAACACGCTGTCAAATAGCGACTGATATTATCGTTTTGTACTCTGTCTCTAAGCTCGCCAGGAGGCCTGCAGCCACCCTTCTTTTCGCGAGGGGCGCAATACATAGCAGTTTAGCCCCGGGAGTCAAGAATTAATTCACCGTTATTTTCTTAAATGAGATAGCCTCGCCTCCTCAGAATAAATGAGATTCAAACCCGCCCATATTCCACAAAAAAAGGGCCGCGACGGCGGCCCTTGTAAATGAACTCTGTATGGCAACCGTCAGGCGGCCATTTTGGATTTTATTTCATCCGCTACGTTGTTCGGCACTTCGCCATAATGCTCAAATTGCATGGTGTATTGCGCCCGGCCCTGCGACATGGAACGCAACGTGTTGACGTAACCAAACATGGATGCCAGCGGCACATGGGCGTTAATCACCTGCGCGTTACCACGCGGCTCCATACCCGATACCTGACCACGGCGACTATTCAGGTCTCCAATAATGTCACCCATATATTCTTCCGGCGTGATGACTTCCACTTTCATGATCGGCTCTAGTAATTTAGGCCCTGCCTTCGGCATGCCTTCACGGAAGGCTGCCCGCGCTGCAATCTCAAATGCCAGCACCGAGGAATCCACATCGTGGAAAGCCCCATCGACAAGCGTTGCTTTGAAATCAATGGTTGGATAGCCAGCAATCACCCCGGTTTGCATGGCGCTCTCGAGCCCCTTCACGACGCCTGGGATATATTCTTTCGGCACGGCGCCACCGACGATCTTGCTCTCAAACTCAAAACCTTCACCTGGTTCTTGCGGCGCAAAATCGATGATAACGCGTGCATACTGACCTGCACCACCGGATTGTTTTTTGTGCTGATAGTCAATTTGGTAAGGCTTACTGATCGTTTCACGATACGCCACTTGCGGCGCACCGACATTCGCCTCCACTTTGAATTCACGCTTCAGGCGATCGACAATAATGTCGAGGTGTAGCTCACCCATTCCCTTGATGACCGTCTGCCCACTCTCTTCATCCGTGGAGACGCGGAACGACGGATCTTCCTGAGCAAGACGGGACAGGGCCACACCAAGCTTTTCCTGATCCGCCTTTGAGTTTGGCTCAACCGCCATTTCGATCACCGGATCCGGGAATTCCATGCGCTCCAGCACAACCTTGCTGCTTGGATCGCACAGCGTATCACCGGTCGTCGTATCTTTCAGCCCGGCGAAAGCAACAATGTCACCGGCGCGCGCTTCTTTAATATCTTCGCGGCTGTTTGCATGCATCAGCAACATGCGACCGATGCGCTCGCGTTTATCTTTGACTGTATTCTGGACATAACTTCCTGCCTCAACCACACCCGAATAAATCCGGGCAAAGGTGAGAGACCCCACATACGGATCGGTCATGATTTTAAACGCCAGTGCTGAGAATGGCTCACCATCATCGGACTTACGCTTGATTTCATCTTCTGTGCCAAATGCCACACCACGAATAGCCGGCACGTCCGTCGGCGCAGGTAGGTAATCCACCACCGCATCGAGCAATGGCTGCACACCTTTGTTTTTGAATGCCGTACCCAGCAGTACCGGCACAAACTGGCTAGCAATGGTTCCTTTGCGAATGCATAATTTGAGCGCCTCTTCGTCTGGCTCATCGCCGCCGAGGTAAGCCTCCATCACATCATCGTCGGCTTCTACCGCCGTTTCCACCAGCTTCTCGCGATATTCCGCCGCCTGATCAGCAAGCTCAGCAGGAATATCGGTATATTCAAATTCAGCCCCGAGGCTTTCATCCTTCCAGACAATCGCTTTCATTTTGACCAGATCGATAACGCCCTTGAACTCTTCTTCTACGCCAATCGGCAGTTGCGTCACCAGAGGCGTGGCGCCCAAGCGATCCACGATCATATCAACGCAGCGGAAGAAGTCAGCACCGACGCGATCCATCTTATTGATAAAACACATGCGCGGCACGCCATATTTATCCGCCTGACGCCATACTGTCTCAGATTGCGGCTCTACTCCTGCCACGGAATCAAACACTGCCACCGCGCCGTCGAGAACGCGCAGCGAGCGCTCTACTTCGATGGTAAAGTCTACGTGACCTGGCGTGTCGATAATATTAATACGATGGTCTTTCCACGCGCAGGTAGTGGCAGCAGAGGTAATCGTGATCCCGCGCTCCTGCTCCTGCTCCATCCAGTCCATGGTTGCAGCACCTTCATGGACTTCGCCGATTTTATGCGACTTACCCGTGTAATACAGAATCCGCTCAGTTGTTGTTGTTTTTCCCGCATCAATATGCGCCATAATTCCAATATTACGGTAGCGGCTCAGTTCGACGTCACGTGCCATGGTTTATCCTTATAGTTATCCAGTCAAAGCGATATGCGGCGGGATGTAGCGTCACCCCGCAAAAATTACAAGCTTTTTCATCATTTAGTGCAGACAAATATCAGCGCTGCGCACCAGAATGGCGCACCATTCGGCAAATCCTACCAACGGTAATGCGAGAAGGCTTTGTTTGCCTCAGCCATGCGGTGCGTATCTTCGCGCTTTTTCACCGCACCACCACGCTTGGTGGATGCATCGATGAACTCGGCCGACAGCCGCTCACGCATAGTGCGCTCTGAACGGGCGCGCGACGCATTAATCAACCAGCGGATGGCCAGCGCAAGGCGACGCTCATCACGCACTTCAACCGGCACCTGATAGGTCGCACCACCCACACGGCGCGAACGCACTTCAATGGCCGGGCTCACATTTTCAATCGCCTCTTCAAAGACGGCAAGCGGGTCATTGCTGGTTTTTTTCTGAATAATGTCAAATGCCCCATACACCGTACTTTCGGCAATCGACTTTTTACCATCCAGCATGATGGCATTGATGAATTTACTCACGACACGGTTGCCATATTTTGCATCGGGAAGGAGTGGGCGTTTTTCTGCTGCGCGACGACGAGACATAGAGACTAATCCTGACTATATTATTTTGGACGTTTCGCACCATAGTGCGAACGATTTTGTTTACGGCCCTGCACACCCTGGGTATCCAGCGTGCCGCGGATGATGTGGTAGCGCACACCCGGCAAATCTTTTACACGACCACCGCGGATCAACACCACCGAGTGTTCCTGCAAATTATGGCCCTCACCCGGGATATAAGCCGTGACCTCAAAGCCGTTGGTCAGTCGCACACGGGCGACTTTCCGTAATGCTGAGTTCGGCTTTTTCGGCGTTGTCGTATATACACGCGTGCACACACCCCGTTTCTGCGGACAAGCCTGCATGGCCGGCACTTTATTACGCTTTACTTCTGGCTTACGTGGCTTGCGGACAAGCTGGTTAATGGTAGGCATGCCCTGGCACACTCCTCATCTTATTTATTTACGCACATTTGTCGGGGCATATGCCCGTTAAATTAGGGAGTGGGAACATAATCACAAGCATATCACAGGTCAAGCATAAATTATCTCCCTGCTTTTTATCAATTAAGGGATTGTTTACATGGCCCATTCATAAAGAATGCATAAGCAGCTTTGGCTGTGTCATTGTTAGCAACCTTGGTTATGAGCCGCCATTACGTTTTGACTCACCGTCGCTACAGGCGACGACCCTCACTTTATCCTCGTGCATTGAGGAGCATGGTGACTGCGCGGTATTCTGTCTTGTTCGCCACATGTATTGTATGGTTTGGCAGTTCTTCGGCTAGCGCCGGGCCACTACCGCATTTGATTCAGGACCTGCTGGCCGACCATCCGCTGATTAAAGCCGCTGAATCGGGTGTGGATGCCTCAGAAGCTGCCGAACGGGAAGCGCTAGGCGGATATTTGCCGCGCGTTGATGCGGCAGTTAATATTGGATATGAGACGATTGATCGTACTGAAACCAACCCTGCGGGTAATTATACGAATTATCCGACCGATAGCCACAGCCTGACCGTTACGCAACCCCTTTTTACCGGCTACCGGGTTAGCTCATCGCATGAGTCCGCCAAAATTGGCGTCGACGTCGCGGAAATGACGCTCGAACAGGTGCAGCAGCAGGTCATGTTCGAAGCTATTAATTCCTATCTGGATATTCTGCGACAGATTGAACTTAACAATCTGTCACTTGAGAATATTGAGACATTGAAACGGCAGTTGCAGTTAGAGGATGAACGCGTACAGCGCGGCTCCGGCATTGCCGTGGATGTGCTTCAAGCCAAATCACGCCTGCAAATCGCCAAAGAGCGTTACACTGCCTTTCAGGGCAATCTGAAAGATGCGATCAGCCGCTTCACGCAGGTGTTTGACCGTGAACCGGATTTAGGCAACCTGCAGATTCCGGATATTCCTTTCAAACAGATACCACCGAGTATTGATGAAGCGATTCAGGCCGCCCTGCAGGCCAACCGAGGGTTACTCGCCAGTAAATATGGGGTGGAAGTGGCCAGCCTGGCCCGCGATGTCGCCAAATCTGCTTATTACCCGTCCGTTGATCTGGTATCTGCCGGTAATTATGACGATAATGTCAGTGGCGTGTCCGGCACGGAGACACGATTTTCGGTCACAGGGCGGATGAGCTGGAACCTCTATAATGGCGGAGCCGATGTTGCCCGTGTTAAACAAGCCGCCGCTAATTATGAAGCAACCGGTGAGAATTACCGCCAGGCGATGCGACAGACCGTGCAGGAAGTCAAGCTGGCCTGGACCTCCTTAACTGTCAGTCAGAAACGGCTCGATTTATTGGAAAATGCCGTCAACATTGCGGCGGAAGTCTATGACTCTCGTACCAAATTACGGGATGCAGGGAGCGAGACGGCTATTAATGTACTGGATGCGGAAAATGAATTATTCCGTGCGAAAATCGACGCCGCCTCTGCACGCTATGATTATTACACGGCTGTTTATCGCCTGCTGCAGGCGATGGGGCAACTCACCCCAGCATTATTCTTACGCTAGGCGTTTCGTCCGTCACCGCCCGCGATTGCCGCGATCCTGCTGCCGTGCCGCGGCCATGGCGGCTGCCGCTTCAACAAATTTGCCAGCAATATTCAGCCCCTGCCCGGCCAGTTTGCGCACCACATCCTGCGATTCTTCATAGACAGTGAACTGCGTCGCCAGAAAATCAAAATGTGCCTGCTCCAGCTTGTCGATTTGCTGATCAACTTCATCCATGACCTGATTGGCTGCTTCCGTAGCATTCAGCGTCGCATTTCCACTCGTATCGGCCTTATATTTCTCGAGCAATTCAAGCAGTCGGCGCTTGAGTTCTTCATTTTCCAATTCACGGACCATCCGCTCGAGTTGATGCAGCTCAAGCTTGTTGCCGCCACGTTCCAGCGCCTCGATTTCCCGAATCAGCGCTGCTACATCTATCACCTGCTGGTCCAGGTCGTCCAGCAATGCCTTATAATGATAATCCACCGTATCGGCTGTCATCGCCGCAAACATCACCGTATAGCGGTCATAGGCATCCGCCAGTTCTGCAGCTTCACTGCCCATTTGCTGCCAATGGCGCTCAGGAATGTGGCGTGATGTATCCAGGTGATAATGATGCTCACGCGTCTCATCCGGCACAATGCTGCCGCGTAGTACAAGCGGATGCACAATTTGTAGCCATAAATTTTTAAGTGCCCGCCGACTTTCAGCTAACTGGTCTGAGGGCGTTACCGTCTGTTGCGTTTTTGCTTCATGCGCTAACAGGCCGGGAGCCCCCTGCTCTGCTAATCGCTGCAGCAAGCTGGAAAAATAACGCGCCGTATAACGTAGCCCTTTCCAGAACTCCTCACCTGAGACTGCCTGCCAGTGATGGCGACCGGCACGCCGCGCCCATTTTTGGGCGTTACGCTCATACAGAGCGCCATCCAGCAAATGCCGTTCATTGACATAACGCCTGGCGAAATCTGCAAGGTCCTGCTGTAATATCTCCAGCGGAATATCAATCTCCGCCTTGCTGCGAATCAACTGACGCTTGAAGGCAATGCATTGATCCCGTGTTTTAGCATAGTGTGGATCACGTCCTTCCCACCAGACATGTGGCCCGCTGCGTAGCCAGCGTGCACGTTGACGGAGCGCCATGATATCATGCGACAACCATGTGACGGACAGGCGTTGGCCCGGCGCATAGCCCTGCTGTTTCGATAAAATCGCCCGAACCGCATCATGGTGTACGTCTATCGGTGGTCGCAGATCATCTGGCGCCGCCTGCATTCGGCACGCCATTTCCATGTCGCGGATTTCGCGATACAGGGCATCCAGAAAATTCGCAAGTATGTCTTCTTTATCCATAGCGCGCTATTATGCGGCATCCGGCCGCGGTTGTTAAGGAAGATGATGCCGTGCAAGCATCTCTTTTCAGCATGTAACGGCTTTGTCTGTGCATTGACAGGCCTGTATTAACCGGTATGACGACTAGGCCTTATCATATATGTGCATTATCAGGGGTTATTATGGTTTCTCTACTCGCCTTTGCCGCTTCAGCTCGTGAAGGCTCTGTCAACCGCAAGCTCGTCACTTATGCCGCCGGACGCGCCGAAGCGCAGGATGCGAATGTCACTTTGGTAGATTACTGCACCCTGGATATGCCCGCCTATAACGACCATTTGTTTGAGCATAATGGCCTGCCGGAAGCCGCCCAGCGCCTTGCTGACCAGATTATGGCGCATGATGGCCTGATGATCGCCCTGCCGGAATATAACTGGTCGTACCCCGGCAGCGCGAAAAATATCATTGATTGGATTTCGCGTCTGCGCCCAGTGCCTCTTGCCGGTAAATCTGCCCTGCTCTTGTCCGCCTCGCCATCACTGCAGGGTGGCATCAAAGGGCTGCTGCATTTTCGCGTGCCGCTGGAGGCACTTGGCACTTATGTCTATCCCAGTATGATCACTGTGTCCGATGCTTTTCAGCAATTCGATGAGGATGGCACCATACATCACCCTGTGGTGTCGCGCGACGTAACGCGCACTGTCGAGAGATTTGTTCAATATACCCATAAATTGACCGCTTAAGCCTGTCTGGCGTTCATTCCGGCCATTTGTAATCTTCGCCCGGGTGGTCCGTGGGTGGCGGGTTATCAAGAGAAAAAATCTGGCCATCATTGGCGGCATGGTCGGGCCGTACTTTGGGGTCATCCTGCGAATGCCAGATATAGTGGTGTAGCCCTGCTCACGCATCGCCAATTCGCTGAGCTTACTATTCTCGCCATTCCAATCGTTGGAATGGCGAGCAAGCGTGACTACGCGTCGCGCCTTATGGCGCGTGAGGCTTAGCGCCATTTGAGCGCTGATTCATGCCTGTTAAGAAATGAATCAATAGTATAAAGCTATGCGTCGCCAGCATCTGCGTTTTGTAGGGAATGGTCGTATCCTGATAATGTGCGATCACCTGCGTCAGGTGTTCATCTATCTCATTTTCCGTCTTACCCTGCTCAGCCTGCTTAGTGATTTCCTCATCGACTTTTGGCCGCACATCGCTGACGATTGTCCAGCGATAGTAGAGTAAATGAAGCCCTATCCGATTTAATAAAAAGCTTAGATTATTTTTCAGGTGCTATTGCAACATTCATGTTTTGACCTTTAATATTTTTTATTTCCTTTCTGCTCACAATACTGCCTGGGAGAAACTCCCATACTTCATCCTCAGGATTATAGCTCTCTGTTGGTAGCAGCTTATACAGGCCGTTACTCAACACTTCAGCTTCTGTAGGGCGAACAGTAGGAACAGCCTCACCTAAGAGCTGTACATAAAGTTTTATCGTTTTCATAATCTCCTCCTATGGTAGCGATGGATGCTCAAATCCTTTGCAACCAATCTGAATGATTTCTTTTGTAGTATCATCTCTGACCACATACTTTCCATTGTATTCATATAAGGTAGCTGGCTTGTTAGTTCTGTAATTCTCAGTTCGATACGCATCACCATGCTTTATAGCCTTTGTAATCTCCTCATCCGTCCAATCTCGCTCTCTTTTTTGATTTTCCCATTTTTTTGGAGACTTATTTTTATCAAATGACCAGTCCGTATCTTTCCTGCCGCCTTTAGGTGCTTTTTCTCCCCGCACCACAGGATTTTTTCTGACCTTCGCCGCAGCATCTTTGATCTTTTGCTGTGATCGCTTGATGGTCGCTTTTGTCGCTGCGATGGCGGCGGCAATGAGGGCAGGCGGTAGGTTCAGCGCTGCCAACTGCACCGGTGCAGCCTGACAGCGGCAATTATAATCTTCGCCGGGGTGGCCGGTGGGTGGCGGATTATCAAACGAGAAAATTTGGCCATCATTTGCGCTGTGACTCGAACGCACACGGTCGTCATCCATGGACAACCACATATAATGCGTATGCCCTGCCTGTCGCATCCGAACCTCGTTCAGTTTGCCATGAAAATGTATGGCGAGCATTTCTGTCTTATAGGGGATCGTGTTATTTTGGTGATTGCTCAAGACTTCTTCGAGAGCTGTTCTGATCTCGGCTTCGTTTAAGCCTCGCTGGGCAAGTTTTTCGAGCTTCTGATCAATGAGCGTGCGAGTCCCGGTCTCAACAATGCCCATGTAGAGATCAGAAAATGCATGAGTCGCTTCTGGAATGGTGACAGCGTCTGTGACAATAGATTTTTGCTCGGTGGCAGTGAGTTTTTCAATTCCCTGCTGCATCTGTGCATTAATCCGCTGAATTTCCTCGGCGATGGTGCGGGCATTTTCCTCCAGCGGAAACACAATATCAGGCAATAAGTTTTCCAGCGGCATTTTGGCATAGCGCTGCCGCAATGGTTCGATGATATAATCCGGCGTGGGCAGGCTCTTTAAACAGCAGCTCATACTATTGAGCATCATGGCTTGCGCCGTGCGGCGCCGCCTGGCCTTGTCGCGCTCCAGGTCATTACGCGCCGGGTAGGGCGAGTTGTGCAGCAGCTCCCACAATGCATGGCGTAGATGCTGCCGGGCCAGCGCCGTGTCGCCGGACTCGCGCGCCTCTGCAAAGGCGTGAAGCGCTTTATACAGCCCGGTCGTCTCGGCCACCAGCGGCGGATGTTCGTAATAGAGCTGCTCGATCACCAGCCGCTCATTGGGCCGCAATGCCTCCCAGATGGCACCATACAGCACCGTCTCCACATGGTCGCCCTGACGCGCCCGCGCCCGCTGATACCAGGCCCGCTCACGGTCTTTACTGTAATTACTACTATGTGGAAGCGAGGCGATGATCACCGCATCGCGCATGGAGCGATAGGCAGTCTGATCATCCGCGCGCATCTGCCGCAGCGTAGCTAGCTGCTCACTCAAACCACCAATATCTGTTGTGCATCCGCCCATAGCATCAACGCTACGCCACACAAACTAGACTCGGAAGAGGGAGATTTAACCAGCTGATAACAAAATAAAAGGTAAATATTAATGCCTTGATGGTTTGATGATGGCCTGTGAAATAAGAACAACAAGGCCGGTTGAACATCATGATCGGATGGTGGAAATCACCTCATGCACTATGGTTAAAAGATATTCTGCGTCCCCTATTGCCGCGGTTTGGCGAGGTGATGGCGGTTTCCTTTTTCTCCAACATGCTGGCGCTGGCTGTACCGCTCTTCACCCTGCAAGTGTATGACCGGGTAGTGGGGCATAATGGTATCAGCACGCTCTATGCGCTGGTGGTGGGGGTGTTGCTGGCACTGGGGTTTGACTATTTATTGCGACAGGCACGCAGTCGCATGCTGCAATCCACCGCACTGCATATTGACGCGCATCTGGGCCGCGCCCTCTATCACAAGCTCACCAGCCTTCCGCTGCTGACATTGGAATCGCGCCCCACCAGCTATTGGCAATCACTGTTTCAGGATGCTGCCACTGTTCGCGGTGTTTTCTCCGGCCCGGCGGCATTGTTGCTGGCTGATTTGCCGTTTGCCATTATTTTCATCGTTGTGATTTGCATCATCGCCATGCCCATTGCCTGGGTGTTGCTGCTGGTGGTGCCGCTTTTTCTTCTGCTCACCTGGTTTTCATCGCATGTGCAGGATGTCGACACCGCCAAGGAGCGGCATAAAGGCCTGCACCGCGATGCGATGGTCGCCGAACTGATGGGCGGGCGCACCACGGTGAAAGCATTGATGATTGATAAAATCATCGCCCCGAAATGGGAAGATGTGCATGCCGAATCCATCACACAGGCCTATGAGCGCGGCTCGCGTACTGATGGATTCATCAGCTTAGGCCACAGCCTGATGATGCTCACCACCGTGATGATGGTGACGACCGGGGCGCTCGCGATTATTGAGCGCGAGATGACCATTGGCTCGCTGATCGCCGCTAATATGCTGGCCAGCCGGATCATCGCCCCACTCAATCAATTGCTGGGCAACTGGAAAAATTATGCGGCCTGTAAACAGGCCATCGTTCGGCTGGACCGGCTATTTCACCTTGACTCCGAGCGTGAAGAAGCGGGTATTGAGCGTGAACGCCCAATGGGACATATGGCGGTTGAGCAATTCACCTTTGGCTATGATGCACAACAACCAATATTGGAAGAGGTAAGTTGCCTGTTTCAACCCGGCGAGATGACAGCCCTGGTTGGGCGCAATGGCTGCGGCAAAACCACGCTGATTAAATGTCTGCAGGGGCTTTATGAACCGCAAAAGGGCCGCATTTTGTTGGATAATGCGGATATCAGCCAGTTTACGCGCGAGCAATTGTCGCAATGGGTTGGCTATGTGCCGCAGGAATGCTTCCTGTTCGATGGAACCATTCGCGATAACATCACCAAATCCTGGCCCGAGGCACCGGATGAGGTCGTGCTCAAAGCGGCCAAGCTCGCTGATGCCGATGGGTTTATTAGTGATTTACCTGACGGCTATGCCACAGAAATTGGCGAAGGTGGGTTTAAGCTCTCCGGTGGTCAGCGTCAGCGGCTCGCCATTGCCCGTGCTTTGCTGAAAAATCCCCCCGTGCTCCTGTTTGATGAAATTACCAGCAATCTGGATAATGAGGCGGAAATGCGCCTTGCACAGACAATTCGTGAACTGGCCACCCACCGCACGATTATTTTGGCGACGCATTCCATTCCCCTGCTCACCATGTGCCACCGAATTATCGTCCTAGAACGCGGCCGCATTGCCATGATGGGCCCAGGGGACAAGGTGATGGCCAGGTTGAGCGGCAAACCAGATGATGCGCATCCGCAGACCACGCAGGCAAGCCCTCAGTCTGCGGCACCAGCCCAACCATCGGCACCAGCCACCGCAGCCACGCCACAACCAGCAGCACCATCAGGGCCTGCAACGCAACAGCCACATACTCCTGCGGCACCCATGCCACCTACAGGGCAAGGAGGCACGTCGTGAGTAAACTCGATGAATTATTGGAGCAACCACCACGCAGCAACCTGCCACTGATGGCTCGCCTCGTCATGATGTTACTGGCCGGGATGATGGTGTGGGCATTTTTTGCGCGTGTGGAAGAAGTGTCTGTCGCGCAAGGCGAAATCGTGCCACAGGAGCAAATTCAAACCATCCAGCATTTGGAAGGCGGTATTATCGAAAAAATCCACGTGAAAGAAGGTGGACATGTCAGTCAGGGTGAAGAACTCATGCAGCTGAACATCACCTCCTTTGTTGCCAATAAAGAAGAATTAATGGTGAATTTGGAAGGCCTAAAACTCAAGCGCTTGCGCCTGATGGCTGAAGCACGAGGTGATGAGCGGCTATCCATTCCCAATGAGAATGGGGAATATCGGCCTGAACTGGTACACTCGGAAATTATGACATTTGAAGGCAATCGCCGCCGGTTAGAGAGTAGCTTGAGCGTATTACATGAACAGGTGCAACAAAAAGAACTGGATGTCACCCAGTTGGAGACCGAGCGCGCCTCCATTAAGAAAAACCTGAATGTGTTGCGTGAAAAAATGCGCATTTCCAACGAGTTGATTAAAGACAAACTGACGTCGAAACTCGACCACCTTCAGCTAGAGAGTGAAGTACAGGAATTAACAGGTCGTTTGGAAATTATTGACGTTGCCATTCCTCGTTCACGTGCTGCGTTAAAAGAAACAAAAGAGCGCCTGCGAAGCGAAGAAGTGACCTATCAAAACCAGGCGCAGGAACTGCTGCGTGATACTGAATTGGAAATTGCCCGCTCGCAGGAAATGCTGACCCGCGCTACCGATCAGGTGCTCCGTACCACCATTAAAAGTCCCATTGATGGCGTGGTAAAATCACTCAAAAATCATACGCTCGGCGGGGTTGTCAAACCCGGAGAGGTGATTATGGAAATAGTGCCGATCAGTGACAATCTTGTCGTCGAAGCGCGACTTAACCCCAATGATGTCGGGTTTGTGACCAATGGCCAGCATGCGCTGGTGAAGGTCAATACCTATGATTATATGCGATTTGGTGGATTAGAAGGGACGGTGCAATCCGTCTCAGCCGATTCCTACACGGATGAGAAATCCGGTGAAATCTATTTTGAAGTGATTATCCGTACCAATAAAAACTACCTTGGAGACCTCCCGGGCCAGTTGCCTATCACCCCTGGCATGCAAGCCTCTGCTGATATCAAAACCGGTAGCAAGACGGTGATGCAATATTTGCTCAAACCATTGCTTAAAGTCACCTCCGAAGCATTCAGGGAGCGTTGAGATGACCGATGAACCGAAAGCTCCTTCTGCTGACGATAATTCAACTCAGGGCGATAGGAAGAAGCGCCGCAGACGGCGGCGTTCATCATCGTCATCACGCGAGGGTCGTCATTCACACCGTCGTTCATCAACAGGACGAAGCGGCAGTTCATCGTCTCAACGCCGCTCGTCTCGCACTAAGAAAGAAGTATCGCCTGGTCTGTGGAAGCGTGCCTATGGCAAAATGGGCGGCCTGATCCGCGGCATGGCCTTCCATTACCTGCTTGGCTTTGGCTTTTTAGCGGGCATTTTATATGTCAATGCAGGCGAC
Organism: uncultured Rickettsiales bacterium; assembly: GCA_964435165.1. Classification (GTDB taxonomy): domain Bacteria; phylum Pseudomonadota; class Alphaproteobacteria; order Rickettsiales; family RI-342; genus CAYSXY01. The sequence goes on along the minus strand of CAYSXY010000002.1, from coordinate 36,259 downwards.
AATCCTACGTTGGAGATGCTGCGCCATAAAACATTCGATATGTATCAGCGTATTGAACCGCGCCAGCCAGACCCATCCACAATGGAAGCCGGCGTGGTGATCATTGATATTGACGATCGATCATTAAGCGAGTTCGGTCAATGGCCATGGCCGCGTACCCTCATCGCGCAACTGGTGCAGAACCTCACTGAATATGGCGTGATGGTGGTGGGCTTCGATATGATTTTTGCCGAGGAAGATCGCATGTCTCCTCCCAAACTGGCGGAAGAAATCGACGGGCTGGAATCCGGCGTGCAGGATATTTTACGCGCACTTCCGAGCAATGAAGATGTTTTTAGTCAAGCTATTGCTAACAGCCGGGTCGTACTGGGTCATGTGGGTACGCACAAACCGACGCAACTGGAAAACCTCCCGCGTAAAGTTGGTTTCGGCTTTATGAATAATGACCCAAAGCCATTTCTGCCGCGCTATCCTGGTATCATCCGCAACCTGCCATTGCTTGAAGAGGCCGCGAACGGGATTGGCTTGTTTTCATCGCAGCCGGATCAGGACGGTATTTATCGCAGGGTGCCCTTAATGTCGCGTGTCGGTGACCAGATATTTCCAGCCCTGACGCTGGAGATGATCCGCGTTGCCCTGCAAGGAAGAGATGATTATTTCCTCAAAACCCACAAAGATGGTAGCGGTATTGAAAGTATTGTTGTTAAAAGCGGCTTTGGCGGCGGATATGAAATTCCCACCACGCCTTATGGCGAGATATGGGTGCATTTTGCCAATTATAACATCACCGACCCCATCTATGTCTCGGCAACGGATATACTCTTAAAAACCGTCAAACACCCAGAGCGGCGGCTGGCAGGACATTTGGCGATTATCGGCACCTCGGCCATTGGGCTGAAAGATATCCGGGCGACTCCGATAAACGGCGCCCTTCCCGGCGTTGAAGTGCATGCTCAGGTGCTGGAGAATATTCTCTCACACACCCACCTGACCCGGCCAGATTTCGCCATTATGATCGAACTCGGCATGATGATCGCCGCCGGCCTGCTCCTGATAGCACTGGTACCACGGCTTAGTGCTTTATGGAACTTCCTGCTTTCTGTCAGTCTCATCAGTATTTTGTGCTATACCGCCTGGCATTACTATATGACACGGCAGATGCTGATCGATGCTGCCTTTCCCAGCCTGGTGATCTTCGGCATGTCTGTCAGCCTGAGTTACCTTAATTACATCCGCGAAGAACAGGAACGGCGGCAGGTCAAAACGGCCTTTTCTCACTATGTCTCTCCGGCCTTGCTCGAAGAGCTGGCGGATAACCCGGACAAGCTCAAATTGGGGGGTGAGACACGCAACATTACCCTGTTATTCAGTGACATTCGTGGTTTCACCACGATCTCGGAGCAATTTGATGCAGAGGGACTGACCAAATTCATCAATCGCTTCCTTACACCTATGACCAATGTGATTTTGGAACATAAAGGGACTATCGACAAATATATGGGCGATGCCATTATGGCATTTTGGAATGCCCCGCTGCCGGTGACCAACCACCCGGTGCGTAGCTGCCAGGCTGCGCTGGATATGATCGACGAAGTAAACCGTATGAATCGCTATATGGAGCGCGAGGCAAAAAATGAAGGTCGCCCCCATATCCCCATTGCTATTGGTATCGGCATCAATACCGGTGATTGTTGCGTCGGTAATATGGGGTCTGACCAGCGCTTTGATTATTCCGCATTGGGTGACCATGTAAACCTTGCTTCCCGCCTGGAAGGCCAGTCGAAAACCTATGGCGTAGATATCGTTATCAGTGAATATTCCGTCAATCAGTTACCGGATGGTACCTTTGCCATCATCGAACTTGACCTGCTTCAGGTGAAAGGCAAAACAGAGCCGGTCCGTATTTTTGCTATTTTAGGTGACAATATGATGGCATCGAGTGACCGTTTCAAAGCACTCTCTACACTCAATACCGAAATGCTCAATGCCTATCGCAGCCAGAAATTTGATGTTGCCGAGCAATTAATTGCCAAGGGCGAGGAATTATGGCCAGACCTTAATATCTTCTGGGCATTATATCGTGAGCGCATTGCTGATTTCCGCATATCACCACCACCGGCTGACTGGAATGGTGTGTTTATCGCCACCTCGAAATAGCGAGAAACCTGAAGCTTTACCTTGCTCTATCGCAACGTTATCGCGTGTTACTTTCAAACCAGTCATCCGGATTGTGCCGGGTCAGGCCCGGCAATGACACATTTATATAGTCATTTAACTTTAAACGACTATAGCTTTTCCCACTAAGGCTTACGCGCCAACTATGGCGCAGGCAGGAGTCGCGGCCTCATAGCCATTCAGATTGTATGAAAATTAATGTGAATGGCTATATTATCACCTCCCGCTTCATCTACTGACTCAGCGATGCTCGACGTGAGATAAGCGCTTGCAGTGGGCGTGCGGATCCACATAGAGCAGATCAAGGCTGGCTTGGAGTTATTGTGTTCGCCTCCGGTGATGCGTTGCATCCCCATGAGGCTGGCTCAAGGCTGGTGGCCACTTTTTGTTTTGCCTCCCGCTTCGTCTACTGACTCAGCGATGAGGCATAGCTCAAGGCTGACCCGGCCTGCTGGCCTCGTTATGATTCATGTCGCGCAGTTGGGACGTGACGTCACGAAAATCGTAGGGCCGCTCCCACAATGAGACAAAGACGCGATCATCCAGCAAAGGTAAGGATTGTCCAAAATACTGGTTGAGCATTACCCGAAAGCTATTGACGGGGGTGATGTGCGGATATAGCGCATCATAGCGCTGGTCATGAAAATAATAGGCATTGATGATGCCGGTACGCTCATTGATACTGGCAGGCCCGATCGCCTGCTTGTCTGCCACATCCCAACGCCAGAGCGAGCCTGGACCATGATCTGCCTGCAGTATAATCAACACCGGACGTGCATTATGCGCCAATATTGTCTCAACCATCTCCATGATGCGTGTATTGAAATAGAGTAATTGGTCACGGTACGCTTCACGATAATAGGCTTGGCGTTCTTCTCGATTATCGCCATGCAGGTCATGCATGCCCCACCAATCGATTAAGTGTGATCCATCAGACAGTCGGTAGAGAGGCCCCGGCTCAATCCACCCATCCCTGGTTGCCAGGAAAGGGGGGTGAGGATTGATAAAATGTGCGAGAAAAAATACAGGGTTTGCGTGATTTGTGCGGTGTGCCGCCTGTTTGATCGCAGCGATTCCATCCTCAATCAACTGAATATGTAAGCGATTAAAATTGTACCCCGCCTGAAAGAAAGTCAGTAATGTTAGCGGTGACATCTTGATCACCCTATCGTGGAGGGACATCAGCGCATTAGATTCTTCGCGATCCAAAAAACCATTTTCAAGGATATTGATATCATATCCCAAATGACGAAGGTTATTCATCACGGTGTTATTCTTTACCAAACCGGATAAAGGAGCCCGACTCGCTTCCTTCGGATTCATTTCCGGATAGATGGTTTGCAGATATTCCATATTCAGGCTGGAAGGTATCGACAGCATTGTCTGCACATAATTGCTCCGGCTATCCTCAGCGATATAGAAGCCTTTTTCTCTTAAAAACGGCAGTAACGGGTTGGCCTCCATGCCATATAGTGGCTGCAACACATGGCGCGCATTCGCATAACCATCCGGAATAATATAATAGATATCCGGCAGTTCGCGGTCAGGTGACGTGACGTCCACGGCTTCCATGCTCATCTCATGTGATGCTGTCTTGTCATGATTCAGCCATGAATGTGAGATAGCAACCGGAGCTGCAAGCGCGGCGAGCACCCCGGCGTGAACGAGAATCAACACATGCACCGCTCGGCGAGCCAGCAGAGCGTTTGGCTGGCGCAGCACATGGCCAAGCAGCCGAAGCATGAGCGCAATCATCATCATCGCGATGAAGATTGGAAACGTATCATGGACTATCCATGGCCCAATAGCACTCACGGCTATCGTCAATTCTTCATATTTGAACAATAGGTAGGTGGCGCTGCTCGCCATGAGTAAGGAAAATGGCCCGTTTTTTGTACGCCAATAGACCAACGCTGCCACCGCATACGCAAACAGGATAATCAGCATAATTGGCAGCAACGTGTCGCCGACGGACCACCAATCATGGCCAATGCGATAGGCTTCCAACGGGGCGATAAGCCCGGTCACAGCCGGAAGATACCAATAGGCTGGCAAAGTTGATTTGCTCACCATCTCTTATGCCTCACGACGACGCATGAGCAGCAGGCGTCGCTGACTGTCTGTGATCGGCTCATCGCGCACGATGTCATAATACTCGCCAAAGGCAGTGCGAAACGATGCCAGATTGTAATCACTGAACACATCTTCGCGGTGTTGCAGCATTTCCTGAATTTGTGAGTCGGCTTTATCGACAAATTCAATGAGCAGCGTTGGCGCCAGTCGGCTGAACCAGCCAGCAACATGCGAAAAAGGAATGTTGCAGCCAATGGTCAAATGATGAATTAAGGCCAGAGCCATACACATATCTGCATTGCAGCGCTGCTGCAGGCTGGCGCGCTCTTTATGCGCCCAGCCAAGTGCTGGAGATGGATTGGTCAGATCAATCCGCAGGCATTGCAGCGCATCATTGCCACGCCCCAAGGTGTGATAGAGCCGCTCAACCGCCAGCGGGTCTTCATCCACCGCCACTACTTTCGCACCTTGTCCTTGCGCGATCTTACTGTAATGGCCGGTATTGGCGCCTAAATCCCACAGGGTGGAGGGTGCCATCTCAGCGACCCATTGCTGCACCAGTTGCTCTTTGTGCAGGCGCGCCGCGTCGCTGTAATTGGTATCGGTATAATAATCGCCCCAGCGTGTCAGAGTCTTGGCAAGCGACAAACCCTGAACCGTCAATGTCAGGTGATCAATGAGCTTTTCAAGTCGTGCTTTGGGCACCTGGTGGTCGCGCTTGCCTGCCCCACCTTGCATGGCCGATTGCAACGAACGGGCATGCCAGTGAATATGCATCAATATAGCGGGCTTTAATCGGGTTTTATAGGGCAGCAGGGTGGAGGCCAACTCCAGCGGAATGCCGTCCAGATGGACGCGCATCAGCGCGTTCGCGCGTAAGTCTCCATAAGCCATCAGCAATAGTGGCGCGAGGAAGTGGCGGCAGAATTGCTGATAGGCCACCCAGGGCGCCCCTTCTTTATAGCGTGTGAACGACGCCGTATCGATGTGCAGCCAGCGCCCTTCCTGCCACTGCAGGTTGAATGCCGAGGCATCTTTCAACTCCATATCGCAGCGCATGGCCAATTGCTGAATCTTCAGGGTCAGGATCGCGGCCTCTTTCAACTGCGAGAAGCACCATTCATAGGGATAGGTGATGAGTGGAATGACGGGATGCTCCAGCACCAGCGCAGCGTCCACGCCTTCCGGCGCGTCATTGGCTGAGAGTTCGTGATGGCTAATAAGCCACTGCTTTTCCTGTAAGGCATCATAAAGCCCACTATCCATCAATTGGCGGTAGTCCGGCAGATACTCGTCAGTCAACATGCGTAATATGCGCCCGTCATGACAGCATATGTGGGCCTTGGGGTCACGAAATGAGGCCGGGTGCGGCTCAGCCGACATGATCATCTTTATGTGATGAAGGGCGCTGGTCCAAATCGTCTGCCTCGCTCTCTTCCGGTGGAGGCAGTTTGCCCAGCCATTGCAATACCTTGATTTTCAGCGTGTTGAAAAACACCAGCACCCCGGCAAGCATGGCTACCAATGCCTGAAAAATGAGGCTGCCGGTGCCCGGATCGATATAGGCAAAGGCAGGAGACGGCAACAGCAGTAAAATTAGCAATAAAAGCATGGTTGAACCCATGTAGTGATGTCGACGCACCAGCTTATAAAAGAAGGGTTACAAAGGGTTTAATGGGAAGAGGGCAAGAATCTCCCGCAACCTTAAACATTGACGGTAAGGTACAGCATGGGGGCAACCCCAATATTGTCATAAAAGCCTCATATTCCTGTGATAACTAGCATCCCATGCTTTACCCCTCTGACGTTCGTCATAGGGTTTATCGATGGAATATGGCGCGCGACCCTTGAGGAAGCCGCCAATAGCACACTCAAAAGGAGCTGTGTCATGCAAGGAACGATCATTGAACTAGTAGTGAGGAAAGGTGATGTGGCAGGTGGAGATATAACGTTCTCGATCTGGTCGAATCATAGCTTGGAAATACTATCAGGGAGGGCTGGAGACCTCAGCAATCTACTGACGGTACTTCCGAACTCTGTAAGCGAATATGCCCACGAAATGCCGTTGAGCGTGCTGGTGCCGCTGGAGCAAGTCCAAGTCGTTGAACCGATTATCGGCGATAACAACATCCACATCAAACTCCAGCTTGAAGACAATGGCAACTGGCGTGTTTTCAGGTCATCGCCATGGCGTGAAAAGCCGCTGGAAAGCGTCGTCCCGTACAAAAATGCGGGCACCGCAGTGCGACTCAGCCTGAGTGGCGACCAAGTCCAGATGGACCGCTGGTACGCTGAGGAAGTGGCACACGCCTAATTACCAACCCGTTCCCAATTCACACCCGAGAGAGGGCGGCCCTATGGGGCTGCCTGATCTCACCTCTTCACTCACCCTGACTTGTGTCATATGGATTAGTCAGACCTATTGATCGTCATCGCTTCGCCTTATGGCTGAATGGATTTGGCTGCACCTCCCTTTGGGTCCGACTCGCTATGCTCTCGGGAATGACGTTAAGCCGTCACGCCACGGCCTTGACCGGGCGGTTGTTGAAGGTCAGGCCGCCCTCCCCGGCGGCGATGGTGACGGTGTCGCCATCTTTCACCGTGCCGTCGAGGATGAGCGTTGCTAAGGGATTTTGCAATTCACGCTGGATAACGCGCTTGAGCGGACGCGCCCCATAGGCCGGGTCATAACCTTCATTGGCCAACCACTGTTTCGCCGAGGGTTCCAACTGCAGCACAATCTTGCGATCTTCCAGCCGCTGCTCTACCCGCGCGAGTTGAATCTCGACAATGCCGTCCATATGCTCCCGAGCCAAATGGTGGAACAGGATGACTTCATCCAACCGGTTCAAAAATTCCGGTCGAAACGCCCCGCGCACCACCTCCATCACTTTCTCGCGAATCACATCCGGGTGATCATCCGGCTTGGCGTTGACCAGATATTCTGCCCCAAGATTTGAGGTTAAGACAATGATGGTATTGCGAAAATCAACGGTGTGGCCCTGACTGTCCGTCAGGCGACCTTCATCCAACACTTGAAGCAGAATATTGAACACGTCCGGGTGCGCCTTTTCCACCTCATCGAACAGGATGACCTGATATGGCCGCCGACGCACGGCCTCGGTCAGCACCCCGCCCTCTTCATAACCGACATAGCCCGGAGGGGCGCCCACCAGCCGCGCCACAGCGTGCTTTTCCATATATTCAGACATGTCAATGCGTTGCATGGCCGCAGGATCATCAAACATGAACTGGGCCAAGGCCTTGGTCAGCTCAGTCTTTCCGACCCCTGTCGGGCCGAGGAAGAGGAACGAGCCGATAGGCCGGTCCTGATCCTGCAAGCCGGCGCGGGCACGGCGCACGGCGTTGCTGACGGCGCGCACCGCATCTGACTGGCCGATGACAGTCTGGCCGATAATCTCTTCCATTTGCAGTAGTTTTTCGCGTTCCCCTTCCAGCATTTTCTCAACTGGGATTCCTGTCCAGCGCGAGACGATGGAGGCGATATCTTCTGCGGTGACCTGCTCGCGCAACATCTCGGACGTCACGGTGCCATCATCAGCTTCCGCCGTCTCTAACTTTTTCTCCAGATCGGGAATGATGCCGTAGGTCAGCTCCCCGGCGCGGCCGAGATTGCCTTCACGCTGAGCAATTTCCAATTGCTTTCGTGCTTCTTCTAACTTGGCCTTGAGCTGTTTGCCTTCATCGAGTTGGTCGCGCTCGGCTTCCCATTTGGCGGTGAGTTCACGGGCCTTTTCTTCCAGATCGGCCAGTTCTTTTTCCAGCTTTTCCAGCCGGTCTTTCGATGCCGCATCATCTTCTTTCTTCAGCGCTTCACGTTCAATCTTCAACTGGATGATTTTTCGATCCAATTCATCGATTTCTTCCGGCTTGCTATCCACCTGCATGCGCAACCGGCTTGCTGCTTCGTCCATCAGATCAATCGCTTTATCCGGCAAAAAGCGGTCAGTGATGTAACGATGTGAAAGCGTGTTGGCCGCCACAATGGCGGTGTCGCTGATGCGCACCCCGTGATGCACCTCGTATTTTTCTTTTAACCCACGCAGGATCGCAATGCTGTCTTCCACTGTCGGCTCAGCGACAAAGACTGATTGAAAACGCCGGGCAAGGGCAGCGTCTTTTTCGATATATTTGCGATATTCATCAAGCGTTGTCGCACCAACGCAATGCAGCTCACCTCGTGCCAGGGCAGGTTTGAGCAAGTTGGACGCATCCATCGAGCCTTCAGCCGCACCCGCTCCCACCAGCGTGTGGATTTCATCAATAAAGAGGATAATTTCCCCGGCAGCGCTGGTGACTTCCTGCAAAATCGCTTTGAGCCGCTCTTCAAATTCGCCGCGATATTTCGCCCCGGCAATGAGCGCGCCAAGGTCAAGCGTCAATAATCGTTTGTTTTTGAGGCTATCCGGCACATCCCCGGCGATGATGCGCTGAGCTAAACCTTCAACGATGGCTGTTTTCCCCACGCCCGGCTCACCAATGAGCACCGGGTTATTCTTCGTGCGGCGCGAGAGCACCTGCATGGTGCGGCGAATCTCTTCATCACGGCCAATCACCGGGTCAAGCTTGCCTTCACTGGCGAGCGCCGTCAGATCCTTGGTGTATTTTTCCAGTGCTTCATAATTGCTCTCGGCATTGGCTGAATCGGCTTTTTTGCCTTTGCGCAAATCCTTGATCGCCTGATTCAGCTTTTGCGGTGTCACGCCAGCCTCTGCCAGTATTTTTCCTGCATCGGCATCGTCTGACATGCTCAGACCCAGGAGCAACATCTCTGCCGTGACAAAATCATCCTTAGCGCGTTTGGCTGCTTCTTCGGCAAAGCCGAATACTCGCGCTGTTTGAGGGCTGAGGGACATTTGCCCAGCGCCCTGCCCTTCAACTTTTGGCAGCTTTGCCAGTGCCTGCTCCACGCCGCTGGCCGCTGTACGTACATCGCCACCAGCTGCTTCAATGAGGCGTGCCGCAACCCCTTCATTGTCGTCAATCAATGCTTTGAAGAGATGCTCGGGCGTGAGTTGCGGATGCCCTTCACGCAAAGCAATTGTTTGGGCAGCCTGAATAAATCCACGGGCGCGGTCGGTGTAGCGGTTCATATCCATGGGGCGATACTTCCTTAATTCCCTTTTGTTTTCTGCCGATGGCAGGCATAATCTGCTTATAGCATGTATGTAAAATATGTGTGCTGACAATGGTCAATTCAAGTGCCGCCCATTATGAACCGCATCTCCGTTCTATCTTATTTTCGCATATACAGAGTCCTATTGGCTATAATGGCAATGGGAATGATGGCGGTATTTTCCGTTCCAACTGCCCAGGCCAGTGACACACCCGTGCCGCAAATAAAGCCATCCTTGCCGCAACTGCCACCACTCAATCTGGCCGGTATTTTTTCTGTCTACTGGTCCGGCTTGCATGTGGGTGATTTAATTTTAGGGGTGGAAGAAGAGGACGGACGCTACCTGGTGCGCACGGCCATTGAAAGCCGAGGGCTGGCGCGCCTGATCAGCAATTATTACAGCATCAGTTACAGCCAGGGGCGTATTGGGCCGAGTCATTACCACCCGGAAAAATTTCAATCCCGCTTCAATCTGCGAGGTCGCAGCAAGCGCATTACGCTGGCCTATGATGTGCAGGGACGCCAAACGAAGCGGCATTATGACCCGTTGGAAAACCGGCAAAAGCGGCCGGATGTGGAACAAGAACAGCGCGATCATACCTTCGATCCGCTGACGACTGGTCTGCAGGTGCGTCGTGCCGCTGCCGATATCGCCTCCAACGGTGGCGATTCGTTTGTAATGCCAGTCTATGATGGGCGGCGGCGGACTGACCTCATCTTTACCTATGAAGGCCTGGTCACCATCTCCAGCCGCAATGCACGCAATCCTAAGCGCCGCAAACGGGAGGCACTCCACTTCACGCTGCGCCGCACGCCGCTGGCCGGTTTTACCGAAAATGAATGGAAGCGTATGGAGGAGACCGATCCGGTCATTGATCTCTATCTCGACCCGGACGATATGATTCCACTCAAAGCCGTGGGCACCGCAGCACTCGGCACAGCGGTAGGTCACCTGAAACAACTATGCGCCGATTTTGACAGTTGTATGGCGCAATATGCACCGTGAACGCGGTGTTAGCCAGCCGCGTTTTCGTCACTGATTTCTGTTTTTCGCGGACGGCCGCGGCGGCGTTTTGGCATCTCATCCCCCTGCTCTTCATTCGCCGCTTCGATGCTCTCACTTTTGCGAGGGCGGCCACGGCGGCGCTTGGATTCATCGCCATCACTGGCCACGTCATGTGCAGCATCGACTGACTCGCTCTTGCGAGGACGACCGCGACGGCGCGGTGCCTGTTCCATCTCGTCTGACACCTCTTTTGACTGATCTCCCCCGACCATGCGTGGCTTGCGACGCGGAGGGCGGGCATTCTTCATCGTAATGACATTACCGGCACTGTCCATCTCCGGAGAATCCTGTACAAGCGGATCGGCTTCACCCGCTTCTCGCTGACTGTAAGGGCTGGACGTTTCCAGTGCCTCTGATGATGCTTGTGACTCGTCTTGAGAGCGACCATTGGCCCGGCCACGTGACTGGCGCTCATCGCCTTTGTTTACTGATTCTTCTGCCACTTGCGAGTCATTATCGTCGGACTCATTCCACATATCTTCTTCAAATGCGGCAGCGGCTTCCATCTGCCGATCCTGTTCTTCAAAATGATTGACGATACGCTGATAATGGTCGGCATGCTGCCAGTAATTTTCGGCTTCGACACGATCACCCTGAGCCAGCGTATCATGAGCCATCGCCGTATATTTTTCTTTGAGTTGTTCAGCCTGTTGACGCGTTTTACCTTCGAATACGCGACCACGCGGATTGTTATGCCGACCGCGCTGACCGCGGCGACCGCCACCATTTGGTTTGCGGTGGGGTTGGTGACGCATGGATGTATTCATCTTGGTTTTTCTTCGCATGGTCAATCAGTTCCTTTGTCGTTATTCATTCATTGTGGGTAAATGCCAGGGCACGGGTAATGCCCGACAAATCTTGTTTTCTGGCGATGCAATGCATCGCATGATGGTGAAATATATCAGTAATGGCAGCGTCCTGTCCGGCGCCAGACTCTATAACCGTGCAACCGGTTTCAGCCATACGGCGATGCGCAACATCCGCCACTTCGCGATAGGCCTGCAAGCCATCATCTCCTGCCAGCAGCGCTTGATGCGGTTCATAATCACGCACATCGCGGGATAAGGATGCCAACTCTCCATGCGCGATGTAAGGGGGGTTGCTCACTACCAGATCGGCGCTCATCTCCGGCTCAACGGCATTATCCCAATCCGATTCTACGAAGCGGCAGCGATCTGCCACGCCTAAGCTGTGCGCATTCCGGCGCGCAATTTCCAGTGCATCGCCGCTGCTATCGACCGCCACTGCGGTTGCTTTTGGATATTCACACAGCACCGTCAGGGCAATGCAGCCGGACCCTGTGCCCAGGTCTAACAATGATAATGGGTGTGTGGTCGAAAATTGTGCCAAAATAAATTCTATCAATGTTTCTGTTTCAGGTCGTGGAATCAATGTTGCGGAAGTGACCGTAAATGCCCGCCCCCAAAATTCTTTTTCTCCAGTCACGTAAGCCACAGGCTCACAGGCCGCACGACGCTCAATCACGTTTTTATATGCATCACGCTGGCGATTGCTTATTTCTTTCTCCGGATGACTATACACAACATCGCTTGTCTGGCCAATGACGTGGCCTAATAACACGCGTGCATCCAACCGATAGCTGTCAATGCCTGCCAAACGGAGTATTTGTGCGCCCCATTCGCAAGCTTGTTTAACAGTTACGCGCTGTTGCTCGGAAAAACAAGTGTTTTCTTTCATGCGCTTCGCTTAGATAGTGTCGTCACAAGATGTTTAATGGCCTGCAAAACGGCCATTTTCTGTGCTTCCGGCTTTCATATATTGATATACACGGGAACTTCCATTTCTCAAAAAGGGCCATTTTCGTCACATTCTCCATCTCGCGACAACTGTATCCAGCACTGAATAATGGCATGCCATAATTATATGTCCAACAGCCGATTTGCCCGGTCTTCCGCAAGCAACGAATCCACCACGTCATCGAGGGCTGCCCCGTCGAGGATATCCTGCAATTTATGCAGTGTCAGATTAATGCGATGGTCCGTGACTCTGCCCTGTGGGAAATTATAGGTGCGAATGCGCTCGGATCGGTCACCACTGCCTACTTGCGATTTACGCTCCGCCGCACGCGCTTCCTCTTTTTGTCGCCGCTCCAGATCATATAAGCGGGCACGCAGTACTTTCATGGCCTTGGCCTTATTTTTATGCTGCGATTTCTCATCCTGCTGACTAACGACAATGCCGGTCGGCAGGTGCGTCACCCGCACCGCGCTATCCGTCGTGTTGACATGCTGTCCTCCGGCTCCGCTGGCGCGAAACACATCAATGCGTATGTCCTTATCCTCAATCGCCACATCCACCTCTTCGGCTTCGGGCATCACGGCAACCGTCGCAGCTGAGGTGTGAATACGTCCCCCGGACTCGGTCACGGGAATACGTTGCACGCGATGGACTCCGGATTCAAATTTGAGACGCTCAAACACACCACGGCCATTGATTTCCAGTGCCGCCTCCTTACAACCACCAATGCCGGTATCGCTGATGGACAGCAGCGATGTTTTCCAGCCATGTTGCTCAGCATAGCGTTGATACATGCGCAGCAAATCTGCCGCGAATAAGGCCGCTTCATCGCCTCCTGTGCCAGCGCGAATCTCAACAATCGCGCTGCGTTTATCTGCCTCATCTTTTGGAATCAATGCCAGTTTGACCTGTGATTCCAACTCAGGAATCAATTTCTCCAGATGATTTAATTCTTCTTTCGCCAGCGCCTGCATGTCGGCATCTGTGGCCTTATCCTGCAGCAACTCTTGCGCATCACGATGCTCATCCATCGCGGTTTGCAGCGCCAATATCTGTTCAACCACTGGAGTTAATTCGGCATATTCACGTGAATGCGATGTAAACTCATCGGCCGATAATGCATCCGGGCTTGCCAGCAGCGCCTGCAACTCCTCATGACGGCGCTTCAGTTGCTGCATTTTATCGTCGATGCTCATCCCTGCACCACACCTTTGCAATAGTCCACGACCGAATCCCGCGCCAGCAATTGCTGTTCGCCATCATCCAAATGGCGCAGCGTTACCTTACCGTTGGCGACTTCATCCGCCCCCAGAATCAGGGCCAGTCTTGCATTCGCTTTACCGGCGCGGGTCAGGCGTTTTTTCATATTTCCTGTGGCATCGAGCGTCGTCATCACACCATGACTCCGCAATTCCTGTGTCAAGCGAAAGGCTTCATTCATCTCATCGGGTGAAATGGGGATGACAGCTATGGGTCGTGGTACGGGCAGGGTTTTTTCATACAATGCCTCCAGGCGTTCCAGACCAGCACCCCAGCCAATGGCCGACATGTGTGGGCCACCCATCATCTCCATGAGCCCGTCATACCGCCCACCTGATAATACTGCTCCCTGCGCTCCGAGTTGGTCGGTCGTAAATTCAAAAACAGTGTGATTATAATAATCCAACCCGCGCACCAACCGATCATTCCACTGATAGTCAATCCCGAGCAGGCCCAGATATTCCTGCAATTGATCGATAAAGCGGCGCGATTCGTCAGTATAATAATCAGCAATCGACGGTGCATCGGCGACCAGTTTCCTATCGCCCGGGTCTTTCGAATCCAGGATCCGAAGCGGGTTGACACTCAACCGGCGCTGACTATCTTCCGATAGCTCGCCACGAAAGTGCTCAAAATATGTCACCAGCGCTTCACGATGCGCCATGCGACTCTGTACATCCCCCAGAGAATTTAATTCCAGTGTTGTTTTATTGGTCAATCCCAGCGCCGCCAGCAATTGGTGGCCCATGGCGATGACTTCGGCATCGGCCAAAGGCTCGGCAATGCCGATACATTCGACATCCAACTGGTGAAATTGCCGCATCCGCCCTTTTTGGGGGCGTTCATAGCGAAAGACCGGGCCATGTGCAAAAAATTTACACGGTAACTGCTGCTGCAAGCCGTTAGAAAGAAAGGCCCGGGCGATACCTGCCGTAAATTCAGGACGTAATGTCAGGCTTTCACCACCACGATCGTCAAATGTATACATCTCTTTGGTGACGATATCCGAGCTATCGCCAAGGGTGCGGGCAAATACCTCTGTAAATTCAAAGATAGGCGTTGATATTGGCCGATAACCATAAGCTACGGCTATCAGCGCCGCTTCGGCGATGATAGCATTGCGTTTATGTTGCTCATCAGGCAGACAGTCATGAGTGCCGCGAACCGGCTGGCATTTATGTGACATAGCGTAATGATCCGTCCCTCACTGGTGAGCACATGCGCTTGGTGGCTGGCAGGTTTTTTTACGGTGCTGACGTGGTTCTGTCCACCGTGTTTGCCGTGCCGCGCGCTGGCCGCTGCGTTTGTGGCAGCATTGGCCCCACCATCATCTCTCTGGAGGCGGATGGTCGTTCCCCGGTCATGAGACGATCCGGAACGGGCTGCACCTGTATGCCAGCATAACGCGGTTCATCACGGTGTATCAGCAAAAACCAGCCCGTATAAATCAGTACCGCCAGTAAGAGCGAAAGCATCAGCGGCACCCGCTCTGCCCCGCGGCGTTGACGCGCCGGCTCCGGCAGATAAAAGGCCTGCTCTTTATGGAATGCCTCTTGTTCTGAGAGAAAACGTGCCTCTATTTCATTCGGATCGATGCCCAGAAATCGCGCATAGTTTTTAATATAACCCAGCGTATAGGCAGGGCCAGGCAAGTCCTCATAATCATTATGTTCGATTGCTGTCAGATAATGATGGCGAATTTTAATTTGTGTTTCGATCTCCTCCGGTTCCAGCCCCAGCGCCAAGCGTCGCTGCCAGAGCAGATAGCCTATCGTCTCTTCCTGAGGGGTAGGATGTGGGTGGTCAGCAGGTGCCATAATAAGAAGGTCGATGATACAGTTTACGGTTGATACCACTGAATCGCATGATCCCGGGCATAATCCTGCAGATCATAGCGTAGTGATCGACCTTTTTCCAGTTGCTGGAACACATATGACGCAAGCGCCACTGTATCGACCTGGCGCACCAGGTGGCGCGCCGCCATAATCGCAGACGGCGCCATGGAAAAACGCCGTGCCCCCAGCCCCAACAAAGCCATCAGCCCTGCCTGGTCGGCAGCAAATTCGCCACAGAAACAGACAGGCACCTCCGCTTCATCACAGCGCCTGATGATATCACGAAACACACGCATCGCCGCCGGGGAGAAGCCATTATATCGCCTACCTAGCATCGGGCTTTCCCGATCGGCGGCAAATAAATATTGCAGCAGGTCGTTACTGCCGACGGAGATAAAATCCACTTCTTCCAGCAACTCCGTCATCTGCCATAGCAATGCCGGGATCTCCAGCATAACGCCAATCGTCACGGAATGCGAAACCTCTTTGTTGTCCTGACGCATGCGTATGATTTCAGTCTCCAGCATCTCCTTGGCGCGGCGAATCTCTGAGACTTCCGTAATGAAGGGGAACATGACCTGCAATTCAGACCCTGCCGCTGCCATGAGCATGGCTCGCAATTGGCGCTTGAGCAAGGAAGGGCGATCAAGCCCGATACGCGTTGCCCGCCAGCCCATAGCCGGATTGGGTTCATAAGGCAGCGCCAAGTAAGGTAATTGTTTATCGCCGCCGATATCAAAAGTGCGGAAGATGACCGGTTTGCCGTCCGCCTGCTTCAGCACCCGCGCATAGGTCTGATATTGCTCTTCAATATCTGGAAAGTGGCGTGAGACCATGTAAGGAATTTCAGTGCGAAACAACCCAACACCACCTGCCCCTACCTTTTGCATTTCCATCACATCAACAAACAAGCTGGCATTGACATAGAGTGTGACAGCATGGCCATCTTTTGTAACGGCAGGCTCATTATCGACCGATTGCACTGCTTTACGTCGCTGATGCTGTTCTTCAATATGCTGCCTGACCGTCTGTTCTATCTCTTCGGATGGGCGTAAAAAGACGTCTCCATGGCTGCCATCGACCACCACAAGATCACCGACTCGTGCTAAGCGCAATAACTGGCGAATATATCCTACAACCGGGATATTCAGGGATTTGGCAATAATGACAATATGTGCGGTTGCCGGGTTTTCTTCCAGCACTAACGCCTTTATCGATCCAGGAGAATATTCCAGCAAATCTGCGGCACTGATGGAACGTGCGACCAGAATGAACTGATCTGGTAAATCGGTGCGGTCTTTTGGTGAGATGCTACCACTTAAGTGCAAAATCAGCCGGTCGCTGATATCTTCAATGTCGCGCATGCGATCACGCAAATAGCCGCTACTGGATTTGGCCAGGTGGGCACTCACTTCATTTTGTGCCCGACGCACTGCCGCCTCGGCTGTCAGCCCGGCCTCAATCGCCACCTCCATGCGTCTTAGCCAGCCTTGATCATAGGCAAAGAGACGATAGGTCTCGATAATCGCGCGTGATTCGGCATCAGTATGGTGACGTGATTGTGCCACCAGACGATCCATTGACTGGCGGAAAGCTGTCATTGCACCTTCCAGCCTTGCCTGTTCGGCAACAGGATTATCAGCGATCACTGCGTGGGCCGCCTGGCTACGCTGATGAATCACGACCGGGCCTATCGCCAGTCCCGGCGCCAGCGCACTGCCAGTAATATGATGCGTCTCCAGGCTTTGGCTACTGGCATAGGCCAGTTCCGCGCCGTAGAGCAATTCAGCCTCCCCGAGTAATTCGGCAATAATCAAGCCGATCGTTTGCAGCACATCAAATGCATCGTCGCCAAGTGGCTCGCTCGTCTCACATTGTGTCGATAGCACGCCAATCACCTGCCCCCGGCGAATGACCGGCACCCCCGCCAAACTGTGAAATCGCTCTTCGCCGGTTTGGGGAATGTAAAGAAATTGCGGATGTTCCGGCGCATTGCCGATATTTAAAGGACGACCAAATGCGGCAATGTCACCTACCAGCCCCTGCCCTACCATCAACCTCACCTGGTGTAGCGAAGCGATATCCAGCCCTTCACTGGCACAGAGCTCCAGCACATCCCCTGCCCTGAGCAGATAAAGTGAACACACGTCTACATTCAGCCTATCGGCAATATTTGTGACGATATGATCTAGTTTGGACTGGACGGTATCGCCAGAGACGATGATATCGCGCACCTTTTTCAGCAGCGATAGTGCGCTCGATGTTGTCTGCGACGGGGCCATCCGCGTTACGCCTGGTTCGCGGTGAGAAACTCCTGGGCCTGCGCGACTAATTCATCCATAATATCTTGCACTGGCTGGATGGTGCTGACCATACCGACGCTCTGCCCAGCCATTAACGAGCCGCGTTCAATATCACCATCAATGACCGCACGGCGCAGCGCGCCCGCCCAATAATGCTCGATTTCCAATTGGCCTTCTTCTTTTGAAATTTCACCGCGCTGCCAGCGCTCCACCACGTCACGCTGTTTGGCCAGAAATTCACGGCTCGCCTCGTTATGAATCGCCCGCACCGGGATGACCGGAAATTCTTCATGATATTGCACGGACAAAATAGCATCGCGCGCATGACTGCGAATAAATGCCTGTTTGAATTTGTCATGAGCAATCGACTCCTGCGCGCAGACAAAACGCGTGCCCATCTGAACACCGGCCGCACCCATCTCCAGATATCCGGCAATGGTCTCGCCGCGGCTGATGCCGCCAGCGACAAATACAGGAACATCCTGAACATGCGGTAATATCTCCTGCGCCAGCACAGAGGTTGACACCGGGCCAACATGGCCACCTGCCTCCATCCCTTCAATCACCAGCGCATCAACGCCCATTTTAACCAATCGCCGGGCAATGGGCAAAGCAGGCGCAAAGGCAATGACACGAATATTCTGCTCTTTCAGCTTGTCGATATGTGATTTTTTTGGAATCCCCCCCGCCAGCACAACATGGCTCACCTGCATGGCGATACAGACATCAAAGAGCGCCTCAAGCTCAGGGTGCATCAATATCAGATTGACACCAAATGGCTTCTCTGTCAGCGCCTGCGTGGCCTTGATTTCCTGCTTGAGTAATGCCGGTGACATGGAACTGCAGGCAATGACACCAAATCCACCGGCATTGGAAATAGCCGAGACGAGCGTGCGTTCCGATACCCAGGACATGGCACCACCCATGATAGCATAGTCGCAGCCCAGCAGCGCAATGCCACGCCGCCATAAGCTGGCTAGTCGCGTCTCAGCGGGATTGGTCGGCGCACTGCCGGATACGGGTTGAATGATCTCCTGCATGGCGCAATCATAGCCGATTGCCATCAAGATGCAACGCGCTGAGCTTTACTACCCCGTTATTTATCATGGGTATCATTCGGCGAGGTGATCGACGTGGTCAGCTTCGAGGGTCTTCCTCAACGGCATCCAGACCATAGGCCGTATGCAATGCCCGTAAGGCCAGTTCTGCATAGGCCTCTTCAATCAGGGTGCTGATTTTAATTTCCGATGTTGAAATGGCGAGGATATTGACTCCTTTTTCGGACAGGGTACGGAACATCTGCTGCGCCACGCCTGCATGGCTCTTCATCCCCACGCCAATGACTGAAATTTTGGCAACATTTCCATCTGCCACCAGTTTTTTGTACCCAAGCTTCGGTTGATTGCTCTCAAGAATCTCTTTGGCACGATCTAAATCCGACTTGCCGACCGTAAAGGTCATGTCCGTTTCCTGACCGTCTTCACTGAGATTTTGAATAATCATATCAACATTGATTTCGGCATCCGCCAGTGGACCGAACACACCGGCCGCCATGCCCGGACGGTTCGGCACCTTGATCAGAGTCACCCGCGCCTCATCTCGGCTGTAGGTAATTCCGGTAATAATCCGTCGTTCCATCACTTCCTCCTCATCGACCAGCCACGTGCCCGGCACATCATCAAAGGTTGACCGCACCTGCACACGCACCGCGTGTTTCATCGCCATCTCCACCGAGCGCACCTGCAACACTTTGGCCCCCAGCGACGACATTTCCAGCATTTCTTCATAGGCTACTTTGTGAAGTTTTCGGGCTTTGGTGACAATTCTCGGGTCTGACGTATAGACACCATCTACATCCGTATAAATATCGCAGTGATCCGCACCAATGGCCGCCGCCACGGCTACTGCCGTTGTATCCGAACCACCCCGACCCAGCGTGGTGATGCGTCCCTCCGGGCTGATGCCCTGGAATCCCGCAATGACGGCGACATCATGCGCCATCGCCTTTCGCAGCGTTTCACCATCAATATGGTCGATACGTGCCCGTGAATGTGCCTTATCTGTGCGGAACGGAATCTGCCAGCCATGCCAGCTCCGTGCGGATACGCCCATCTGTTGCAATGTCAATGCCAGCAAGCCACTGGTGACCTGTTCACCGGTGGCCACCACCGCATCATATTCTTCGAGCGCGTCTTTGGTTTGCAGCGTATTAACCTCGGTTGCCCAACCTACCAGCTGATTGGTCTGACCCGCCATCGCGGACACGACAACGGCCACCTGATGGCCTTTATCCACCTCTTTTTTTACCAGGGTTGCCACGTGGCGGATACGCTCGATATCCCCGACAGAGGTTCCCCCAAATTTTTGTACAATCACGGCCACAACGGTTGCTCTTTATTGCCCGAATTGGAAAAAGAGCATGAAATAGCGGCAAAACCCTGAGAATGCGAGGATTTTTTAAATAATAGAGAATAGATTTTCGTGATTTAAAGTGGAATCGTGTGTTAGATGACAGTCAAACCAGAATATCCAGTACGGTTTGCGCCCCTTGTGCACGCCGCTCCACATCAACATCAAGCTGTGTGCCGTTCTCTTCGTTGATCGCTTGCACCGCTTCACGGTAATTATAGGTCGTCGCTGCGCTGGCTGAATTGGGTGCCTTGTCTTGCGCTGTTGCATTCGCATCCTGATCCGTGATGGACACGGTATTCGCTGTGTTATTTTGGCCCCCAGCACTATTTTGTTTTGATGCTTGCTGGGCTAAGGGAGCACTTTTATACGCAGAGATTGCGCCGTATATTCCTGTCATTATTTCCCCCGATCGTCAATGTGATGCGTTAACTAATATAACGCCAAGCCAGTTAACAAATGCTAAATTGTTAACCAAAAGATAGTGCCGCCTTAAAAAACTATATATGGTATTTTTTCCTGCTTGCCAATCTATATATGGGTCTTTAATGGTCTGATACCGTCAATATAGAATTGTCATAACCACGGCACGGACACATATGCTGGCGTCAAGCCAGAGATATGCTAGAAATGCCGATGATTGCCGTATTCCCGGCGTGTCAGCCGTGTTTGATTTGTCACCATATGATGGAACCATGAGCAACAAGACCTCCGAATCCCCTCCTTCATATCCGCCCAGGCCTTCTGGCACGGATGATGATCCGTATGATCCGCTGCAATATTTTATCGCTTTATTTGAAGGGCGTAGCGGCGAAGCAAAAAAAGAAAAAAAACGCGCAGAAACGGTGGAAGAGCGCCTTAAAGACCGCATCATTGATGGTGATAAAAAAGGATTGGAAGACGAGCTGGACGAAGCCTTGAAGGCACATGATCCACTCACCATTATCAACACCTTCCTTCTGGACGGGATGAAGGTGGTAGGGGAGCTATTTGGCGCTGGTAAAATGCAGTTGCCTTTTGTGTTGCAATCAGCGGAGACCATGAAAAAAGCCGTGGCTCATCTTGAACCGCATATGGAGAAGGTTGAGGGTCAGGAGAAAGGGATCATCGTCCTGGCTACGGTGAAAGGTGATGTACATGATATCGGTAAAAATCTTGTCGATATTATCCTGACCAATAATGGTTACAAAGTGCTTAATCTGGGTATCAAACAGCCCATTGCCACCATTATGCAAGCCGTGGACGAGCATCAACCCGACGCTGTCGGCATGAGCGGTCTGCTGGTAAAATCCACCGTCATCATGCGAGAAAACCTCGAAGAAATGACTCGGGCCGGGCTTGATATACCCGTTTTGCTTGGCGGCGCCGCCTTAACGCGCGCCTATGTAGAAGAGGACTGTGTGGAAGCCTATGGAGCCAAGCGCGTTGCCTACGCGCAGGACGCATTTGCCGGACTTGAGCTAATGAATCGTATCGCCGAAGGCAGTTTTGATGAGTATCTGGTTGAAATCAAAGAAAAGCGTAGCAAGCGTAAACACAGCCGAAAAAAAGAACGCGGCGGTGTCTATAAGGAGGGCGAGATCACCGCGGAATTACGGCCTGTGGAAGTCGAAGAAATTCGCCTTAAACGCGCTGAGCTGGCAAAAGAGGCTGTCGTGCCAGAACCCCCATTTTGGGGCTCAAAAGTTATCGACAAAGTGACACCCAAAGCCGTCTTACCTTTTCTCAACGATCAAATGCTTTTTACCTTCCATTGGGGGTTCAAAAAGGCCGGTAAGAGCCTGACAGATTACTGGAAATGGATCGACCAGGAAGTCCGTCCCATTTTAACGCGCCTTTTGGAAGAATGCGAAAAAGATGACATCCTACATCCAAAAGCAGCCTATGGTTATTTCCCTTGCAATGCAGACGGTAATGATCTGATTATTTTCGATATTCAGGATAACAATAAAGAACTCGGCCGCTTTCAGCTACCACGTCAGGATAAACAGGGAGGCATTTGTATTGCTGACTTTTTCCGTGACGCCTCAAGCGGCGAACGTGATGTGATTGGCCTGCAGGTGGTGACCGCCGGACAAAAGGTGGCCGACACCGCCCGTGAATGGTTTGCCGGTGACCGCTATCAGGACTACCTCTACTTGCATGGGCTGGGAGTGGAAGTGGCGGAAGCGATGGCCGAATATATCCATAAGCGCATTCGGGCAGAACTTGGCTATGGTAATGAGGATGCACGGGAGATGAAAGAATTGCTCAAGCAAGGTTATCGCGGCTCTCGCTATAGTTTTGGCTATCCTGCCTGCCCGAAATTAGAAGATCAGGAATTGCTGCTCAGCCTGCTTGGCGCCGAGCGCATTGGCGTGGAGTTGTCTGATGAGTTCCAGCTGCACCCAGAGCAATCGACCTCTGCAATCGTTGTTCACCATCCGCAAGCGAAGTATTTTAATATTTAGTGCTACTTTATTGCCCGATGTCAATCACGGCTAAGCAACTGTCGCATTGTGGCTATGACCGGAACATTTTTCCGGTCGGCCATCTTCACCATCCATGCAGGAGAGCAAGTCAGCCTGGCGTTTAGCAGCTTCCTCAAAAATCCGTGAAATTGCCTGATGGGTTACACGGTGTATACCCGTGCTAGCTGACTCACCCAGCATTTCCTGAGGATACAGCGCACGAAACCCGCCATTAGGGCTCACCACCAATGGCAAGCCAGCCATCAGCCCGTGCGCATTATCGAGTTCAAGCATGTCTTGCCAGGATTCCGGCACGATCGTGGTGCCATAGACGATTTTTTCCTCGCGGCCGCGTGCCAGCACATCCACCATATCGACGATTGCATGAGCTGTGGATGACCCCGCCGCCTGCCCCATCAGAGTAATCGCTTTCATGCCCTCTTGCCTTGCTTTCTCAAAAGCAGCACTCACCAGTGTTTCTTTCGTATTATATAATGCTTCATCGTCTGAGAGTCGGTAGTCCGTGGCAATGGTGTGTGCATGTTTCAGTGCTGTCTGATAGTACACATCACCCTGAATGAGCGGGTGATCGCTGATCACGTGACCGTCACGTACGTCCCACGGGCCGAGATCGAGTGTGTGGATGGCCTCGCGCAGCGGCTCTCCTTTTATGAACACCATATCCGGTATGCCAATCATTTCATGCTGCGAATGCAGCCCGATCATCCCGACCTGCACCTCATCCGGATGGCACTGAAAAAGCTGACCAAGGAAGAATTGCAGACGAATAGCATCAAGGTTCGTGCCAATCCCAACTACGCGATGCGACAAATCGTCTATATCGCTTCCCTCACGCTCAACTGCTTCTACCCATTCCTGATAAAATGCCCGGGTCATATCATCGCAAGGGTTGGTTGCCACCAGAAAGGTGGCCGGAGAATCCACCGCCAGCTTCGCCAGTTCTTCCATCATCGGATAATTGGCTTCTGCTAATCCCTGACGATCCTTGACTCCTGCAGTTCGCGTATTCAAACCATGCGCAAGCACTACTATATCATGATTATCCAATAATATTTTTAGCTGCGCCTCATCCATCACATAGTGATCACTACCGGCTGCGCCTGGCTGCCAAATTGGTACTGTTTTGACTGCCGTTGCCCCCCATAAGCTTCGACTTACATTAATATCATTTGCTACCCCTGCCGCTTTTCCATGATGCCGGTTAATAAGGGTAATCTCTGCCTCCACACCCAACCTATCGCGCCAGGCAGCCAGCTCTCTCGCCGTGTGACTGCCAACATTACCGACGCCTATCACCAGTATGTTGATCTGTTCTTTGTCTGTCTGTTCAGGCATTGTGCTATTTTCTTTTTTATGCACTTCTTGCTTCAGCCTATTATCCTAAACGCGATCAATTAACGCATCGTAAGGATAAGCTAACAGGCAAGTTGTGCATGATACGGCATTTTCCGCCTGTGATGTAGCGCGAAAGTATGATGGTTTTATGACAGACATCAGAAAAACTGCTGTTCCCAGCACATTTGTATCTATATTGGCTGCAATCGCAATTATTCAACCTATCATTGAATGACCTGGTTATCATACTAACAAGCTAATGGCTGCCCGATGAATCGGACAGCCATTATAATCGCCCTCGCTATCAGCAACAATTAATCAAACGCTTCTTCCCATGTACCCTGAGTAGCCGCCTTGGAATATTCCGTCACACGGTTTTCGAAGAAGTTGGTGTGTTCCACACCATTCAGGATTTCATCCATCCAGGGCAATGGATTTTTTTCAATATGAAACAGTGGCTGGAAGCCAAGCTGCATCAGCCGACGATCCGCGACAAAGCGAATATAGCGCTTGACCTCTTCCGATTCCAACCCTTGTACACCACCCAAGCCAAATGCCAGATCAATGAATGAATCTTCCAGATCGACGATGGTCGAGCAAATCACGTAAATATCGCGCTTAAATTCCTCGTTCATCACGGATTCATGCTCTTGAATAAAAGCACGGAACAGGCGGATAATCGAGGCGCTGTGCAATGTTTCATCACGCGCACTCCAGGCAACAATCTGCCCCATGCCTTTCATTTTGCCAAAGCGCTGAAAGTTCATTAAAATGGCGAAAGAGGCAAATAACTGCACGCCTTCCGTAAATGCTCCGAATGCTGCCAGTGTTTTGGCAATACCGGTCGGCGTATCGGTCCTGAATTGATGCATATAATCATATTTATCCTTCATCTCCTTGTATTTCATGAAGGCAGTATATTCCGATTCCGGCATGCCGATTGTGTCAAGCAGGTGGGAGTAAGCGGCAATATGAATGGTTTCCATGTTGGAAAATGCTGAGAGCATCATCTGCACTTCCGTGGGCTGGAAGACCTGCGAATAGTGCTTCATGTAGCAATTGTTCACTTCAATATCCGCCTGGGTAAAGAAACGAAAAATCTGGGTCAGCAGGTGCTTTTCTCCCGCTGTCAGATTATGCTTCCAGTCCTTCACATCATCGGCCAGCGGCACTTCTTCCGGCAACCAGTGGATGCGTTGTTGCGTCAGCCATGCATCATAGGCCCAGGGATATTCAAATGGCTTGTAAATCGGCTTGGCGTCGAGCAATGGCATAATCATCTCCGTTTTCTAAGATGCATCTTATCCGGCATTATCATGACAATGTCGGATGTTCATGTGGATGGCAAGGTCAATCTTGCCGACAAAAACAGGGCAATCTGCGGATTGCCCTGAAATATGAGTGTTGTGGCAGAAACTGTCTAATAACGAGGCTTAAATCGAATCACATTGGTTGGGTCTACCGGTTCCAGTTCGTATGGCAAATACGCTGATTGCTCCTCTTTGACATATACCTTTCCTTCAGCATCGATATTATCAATGGTTAGCAACCGATTTTGCTTGTTACGTACCAAATCAGACAGACCGAATTGTGGTTGCGCTGGCATACACACCTCCTCCCTTGGTGATTCACGCACGATGCGGGCCGAACATTCAAGCCGGTTACATCGCTGTAACACATCCTGCCTCAAGGGCAGAACAACGCCGCCGCAAACGCAGACTCACGGGCTTTAGCGCTTACTGGCAGGCCAGGCACTCCTCATAGTTGGTTGACGAGCTGGCAGGCTGACCTGTTGGAGCGGCGCCGTTTGCCACGACGGCTCCGTTCAGGGCGGGCGTTTGAAGTTCTGGCGGTAGCGACCGCTTTTGGCGCATCAGCGACATTTCCATCTGAATCGGATCGAGCTTATGCGACACTTTGTCGGAACGCTGAATAGAGGTAGAGCGGCAGTAATACAGGCTTTTCACCCCTTTCTTCCAGGCATCGAAGTGAATTCGGTGCAAATCACGTTTATGGACATTGCCCGGCAGGAACAAATTGACTGATTGCGCCTGGCAGATATATGGCGTGCGGTCAGCCGCATGCTCCACAACCCAGCGCTGATCAATCTCCTGCGCTGTTTTAAACACCGCTTTTTCATCATCGTTCAAAAAGTCGAGATGCTGCACCGACCCTTCATTCGTCGCAATGGACGACCAGACATCATCGGTGTCCATTCCTTTTTCGGCCAGCAGCTTTTTCAAATGCTTATTGCGTATGGTAAATGAGCCTGTCAGCGTTTTTTGCGTAAAGCTATTGGCCGCGTAAGGCTCAATCCCAGGCGAAGAATTATTAGTAATAATGGAAATGGACGCCGTCGGCGCAATCGCCATTTTGTTGGAGAATCGTTCCATCAGGCCGCATTCTTCAGCGTCCGGGCAGGGGCCGCGCTCTTCTGCCAATTCACGCGAGGCATGATCCGCATGTTTGCGAATATGTTCGAACATTTTGGTGTTCCACACTTTGGCCATGACCGACTCAAATGGAATATTGTTTGCCTGCAGGAAGGAGTGAAAGCCCATTACGCCCAGCCCAACACTACGCTCGCGCGAGGCGGAGTAAGCGGCGCGCGCCATGCTGGGTGGTGCATGTTCGATAAAATCCTGCAATACATTATCAAGAAAACGCATTACATCCGGAATGAATTGCGGATCATTGCGCCACTCGAAAAAGGTTTCCAGATTCAGAGAAGACAAACAACACACGGCGGTGCGCTCTTTGCCCAAATGATCCTCCCCTGTCGGCAGCGTAATTTCACTGCAGAGGTTGGACATTTTGACATCAAGCCCTAATTGCTGGTGATGTTCTGGAATTGAACGGTTCACATTATCAATAAAAATCATATATGGCTCACCGGTCTCGATGCGCGCCGAGAGCAGCTTAATCCACAATGCCCGCGCCTGTACCGTCCCCATCGGCTCACCATTTTTCGGGCTGCGCAATGTCCATTCTTCGTTCTTCTCAACGGCCTCCATGAACGCGTCCGTGATCGTCACGCCATGGTGAATATTGGGTGCCTTACGGTTGTGATCGCCACCGGTCGGACGGCGAATATCAACAAACTCCTCAATCTCCGGATGATCAATCGGCATGTAAACGGCAGAACTGCCGCGCCGTAACGATCCTTGTGAAATTGCCAGGGTCAATGAATCCTGGACACGGATAAACGGAATCACACCGGATGTTTTTCCATTGCCGCGCACACGCTCGCCGATCGAACGCAGATTACCCCAGTAACTTCCAATGCCGCCACCCCGGGCAGCCAGCCAGACATTTTCATTCCATAAATCAACGATCCCCTCAAGACTGTCCTCTGCTTCGTTGAGGAAGCAGGAAATGGGCAGGCCACGTGATGTACCGCCATTGCTCAAAATAGGCGTTGCAGGGGTGAACCATTGTTGACTCATATAGGTATAGAGACGCTGCGCATGCTCTGAATCATCACCATAATAGGATGCGACGCGGGCAAACATATCCTGAAACCCCTCTCCTTCGAGCAGGTAACGATCCTCTAATACGGCGCGCCCAAAATCAGACAAATTAGCATCACGCGAACGATCTACCGTTACGTGCTTCACGCGCTCCCTGGTCTCTTCTTTCAGCATTACATTCTCCCGAATTGAACATGCACATCATACGCTACAAGATTTATACATTTTTAGCGAATCAGTATTATCTATATACCATATCTTGTGCGACAGCGTCCAGCTTTTTTTACACATATAGTATCTCAAGCCGGACATAGACACTATATATAGTGTTTTTTAATAATTACTCTATATTAGAATCATTCCAAAAAACTCATTGAAAACATTGACAATTTAGCGAGATAGACCGCTCTTGCTGTTGTTATACACCATTTTATCCACAGGCCGGCTACTATATTTAGGGCTGTATCTTAAGACGCAAGCTGCCCATTTTTGTTGTGCCTCTTCTTTCACCCTACCAGATGTAGTGGCTGGTAGACCGCCTATGCGTAGGATATATGTCAGAATAGTCAGTCAACGCGAAATACTGTAGCATCAATACATCATTCGCTGTTGTCGCATTTTTTTACTCGGACCTATCAGATGATACCAGATCAGATCACCGTTTCCTGCGTTCAATTATGCTCGGGACGCCATGTTGAGACGAACCTGCAAACAGCCGATCGTTATATTCGACACGCTGTGCAGGAAGGGGCTTCGCTCGTTTCATTGCCAGAAAACGCGTTGTTACTGGAAGACAACACAGACATGCTCTATGCGCAATGTCATGAGGAAGAGCAGAGCCCGGCCCTTGCGCGGATGCAATCATTGGCCAGTGAGCTTCAGTGCTGGCTGCATTTAGGTTCCATGGCCATGCGTGACCCCAATATTGCCGATGGGAGGGTGCGCAACCGAACGTATGTGATTGGCCCAGATGGCACGATTGCCGCACGCTACGATAAAATCCACCTGTTTGATGCCGCATTGGGGCCGGAGGATACCACCGGCGGTCGATATCAGGAATCCAGCCGCTACGCTCCCGGAGACAGTGCTGTCATCGCGCCCACACCTTGGGGCGGCTTCGGTCTGACCATTTGTTATGACCTACGATTTCCACAGCTTTACCGCACATTAGCACAGCATGGTGTGCGGGTGATCATGGCACCAGCAGCCTTTACGAAAGTAACGGGTCAGGCGCACTGGCATGTATTGTTGCGTGCCCGCGCTATCGAAACAGGCTGTTTTATCATTGCCGCCGCGCAATCCGGCCGTCATGAATGCGGACGAGAAACCTATGGACATTCGCTGATCATCTCTCCCTGGGGCGAGGTCATCGCCGATGCAGGCACGGACACTGGTGTGATCAGTGCCACCTTAGATTTAACCGAGGTCGAATCGGCACGCCAACGCATCAATAGCCTGATTACTCAGGATTTTCGCATAGAACCCGGGCAATTGTAGTCCCTTCGAGCAAAAACTGGACGATTTATATGTCGTGTTGAAATTAGGCACTGTTGAGCCTAGGGCTTGGTCGCCGTCAGCAAATAATTGACATCGGCATCACGGCTGGAAAGTGTCCATTCCCAGGTCAGAGGATGCATGTTCATCCCCTTCAGTATGCCAATCTGCATGCCATGTGTCTCGAGCATCTCGGTCACTTCCGACGGGCGCAGGAATTTGCGCCAGTCATGCGTTCCGCGCGGTAACCAGCGTAAAATATATTCTGCACCGACAATGGCCAGCGCAAAACTCTTGGCTGTACGATTGATCGTTGAGAGAATCATCACCCCACCCGGAGCCACGACAGTGCTGGCAGCCTGCAAAAATGCATCAACATCGGCCACATGTTCCACCACTTCCATATTCAAGACGATATCAAACTGCCTGCCTGCTGCAGCCAGCGCCTCTATCGTCCCATGCTGATAATCGATATCCAGCCCTTGTTGCCGGGCATGGACTGACGCCACCTTGATATTTTTTTCCGAAGCATCAATGCCGGTTACGGTAGCCCCCAACCGCGTCATTGGTTCAGACAGCAAGCCGCCCCCGCACCCGATATCCAGCACAGACTTGCCGCCAAATGGATGGGCTATGCCGGGAGCCAGTCTCATATGCTGCTCCACCTGCTCTCTGATAAATGCTAAACGCAGCGGATTAATACGATGCAGCGGCTTGAACTTTCCTGTTGGGTCCCACCATTCATCGGCAATGGCTGAAAAACGGGCTACCTCCTCAGGATCGACGGTGACCCCTGTCGCGGTTTGTAACATGCTTGAAGCGGCAGGAGCCGTCGATGACGTTGCTGATGGCTGTGCCATAAATTCTGCTGTTCCTTCCCTGATGGATAAATGCGGGTAACCCCGAATTATTCAATCAATCTCTGTGAGCAATTGCCGCAATTCTTCAAACCGGTTATAAATATAGGTGCCGATCTGATCACGCTTAGCCTGTTCCAGCACAATTGACGCTTTACGCAGCCCTGCTTCCATCAGATCCAACCAGTCATCTGCCTTATGTTTGATCGGCGCGACCGATGAATGGCCAAAAATCAGGCCTTCCGCCATGGTTTTGGCGGCGAGCGCCCCCTCAAATACCTCATATTCTCCTGCCAGCTTCTTCTCAGGCTGTTGCGCTGCCAGCAAACAAATCAGGCGGGCAAAGTTTGACGCAATGACGGCTCCATCCGCCTTGGTTAATTCCGTGCGTATGGGATTGACCTTATTGTTGTTACCCAGATGCGGCACCTGCCAGTTTTCCAGTTCAATCTCTCCATGATCCCGCAATGCCCGTAAATCTTCCACCGCCGCCAGTGCCCGCATCAGCGCCCTGTCGGCCAGATGCTCATTTACACGTCTGCGAGTAACAAAGCCCATACTCACCGCAATATCGCCAGCGAATTTGCCGGGGTAGTCATTCTTGTCGAGCGCATCGCGCACGGCGGCCGCCTGATCCGGCGTCACATCACCGCGCGACTCAAGATATTCAATAATAGGCGGAATAGTGGAAAGGTTGTTGACGGCCATAAATTCATCCACAAGATTCGACAGTTAAAGCATTGTATGTAGCGGAAACACCATAAGAATTAAACAGAATATCATCGGACGATTGTTCATTGAACAGTAACCTTTGTCATCTTTCTTTCAAATGGAAATGGTATACTCACTCATGTAACCGAATATGCAGCTTGTTGAGATAGATGGATGCGTGAAGACGCCATTGGACTATCTGCTCACGCAAGTGCATTGCTGCTTATACGGTGCAGCGCGTTTGTGTCTAGACGTAAACGCAGTGAATCATAACAAAAGGGTCATGCGCCATGGGATGGATATTCAACCGGCGTAAACGCGAGAAGCGTAATTTCTGGAAAGGCAACCCGGAAGATAATCCGCTTACCTTTCGTGATGCCTGGGTCGAGATCAGCGCCTGGATCAAGGGCGTGATTCAGAATATCCCCGACTTGCGACACAAACTTAAAGATATTCCGGGCACTAACTTTGCGTTGGCTGAAGAATTGTTTGATCGTGGAGAAATACCCGATGCGCTCTTGCGTTATCGATTTGTTCTCAAATTGAGGCCGAATCATGTTGAGGCCTGGTATAAAATGGGGCGTTGTTACCAGGCATTGGAAAATGAGACCGATGCTATTGCTGCCTACAAAAAAACGCTGGCATTGGACACATCGCATGAAGGGGCGCGTTTTATGATGTCCGTGCTCGGGCAAGCAGAGACCGTACCCGACCATATTCCGACAGCCATTGTGCTGGAGCAGTTTTCTCGCATCGCGCCTTTTTTCGATGCGATTTACATCCACCATAGTCAGTATCAAGGTCACATTGAAGCCGAACTGGCCCTGACTCCCTATTTTCGTGAACGTGAGATGAAAGAGGGCAATATCAGCCACCGGCTTGATATTCTTGACCTTGGCTGCGGCACCGGGCTGGCCGGCAGGCGTTTGCGGCCCTATGCCGGACGCATGGTTGGTGTTGATCTGGCTCAGCCGATGCTCGACCATATTCCGCAACAAGCCGCAGATGAACCCAAACTCTATCAGCAAACACTCAAGGGGGATTTGCGTGCTTATATCAAAAGTCAGCCAGCCAATATTGTGGATGTCATCAATGCCTCAGGTGTCTTTAATTATATAGGGGCGATTGACGACATACTCACCGATTGTGCACGACTGATGCGGGCCGGTGCTGCCATGGCATTTTCCGTCGAGATGCTGCCTGAGGAGCAACAAGACCCCTTCACGATGAAGCGCGGCACGGCGCGATTTGGTCATACACGGCCCTACCTGGAGCAATGCGCCGACAAAGCGGGGCTCACCGTCTACAGCCTGAAGAATATTCGGCTCTACAAGAAAATTGACGGTTATCAGGTCGTATTTGTCAAAGCAGCAACTGGTTAGGCGGCCTCAGCATTTGGTGTGCGCCGATCAAAGATTAAATCCTCTGCGACACTAACTTCTACTTCATCCAGCGCATGAAGCGGCAGAATTTTTGACACATGAATAATGGCTCCGGTCATGCCCAGCTTTTGTGCGTGGTCAAGATAGACCGAATTGAGCACTTGCCGCGCTAGCGGATTGAGGCCAAAAGAGATATTGGACAGGCCAAGAATAATCTGAATTTCCGGCAATTCCTGATGAATGCGCTCAATCGCTTCCAGTGTCCATTCCCCCAGCTTGCGATCATCCTCGTTGCCCGTGCAGATGGTAAAGGTCAGCGGGTCAATCAGCAGGTCAGACAGCGGCAAGCCATAGCGGCCACAAGCAAACTCTGCCAGCCGATGCGCAATGGCAATTTTACGATCCACCGTTTTGGCCATGCCTTCTTCATCAATGGTCAGCGCAATGACCGCCGCCCCGAATTTTTTGGCCTGCTCCATGCGCCTGGCTGCGGGTTCTTCGCCATCTTCAAAATTAATGGAGTTGATAATCGGCTTGCCGCCATAAAGCTTCAAACTCGCATCAATGACGTTGAGTTCCGTCGAGTCAATCACTAGCGGTACGGTAATGGAGCCGCGCATCCGCGTGATGATCTCTGTCATATCCGCTACTTCGTCACGCCCAACAAAGGCCGTGCAGACATCCAGCGCATGACTGCCTTCGCGCACCTGCTCTTTGGCCATATCGATGCAGGTATCCCAATCTCCTTCATCCTGCGCTTCGCGGAATTTTTTCGAGCCGTTGGCATTACAACGCTCACCGATGTTCAGCAGCGCATTTTCCTGCCGCAGGCTGACGGCAGAGTAGAGCGAGGCAATCGAGGGCTCAAAGGCCGGTTGACGCGACTGTGGTTTGGGCCGCCCCAGCGCTCCTGCCCCATCCTGCGCTTTGAGCATCGCATCCAGCGCCGCTATATGTTCTTCATTGGTCCCGCAACAGCCACCGAGGATATGGATGCCGTCCTCACGCAAAAAGCGTTCCATCCACTGTGCCATTTCCTTCGCGCCAAGCGGGAAATGCACCTTACCATCCAGCATTTCGGGCAGGCCGGCATTCGGCAGCACCGAGATATAGCCCGGCCAGTGCTCGGACAGCCATTTGACATGCTCGGCCATCTCCTGCGGCCCGGTGGCGCAGTTCAGCCCCATGATGGGAATATCCATCGCCTGCATAATGGTACCGGCGGCAGCAATGTCCGTCCCCACCAGCATGGTGCCGGTCGTCTCTACCGTCACCTGCGTGACGATGGGGATATCCTGCCTGGCTTCTGCCAGCGCCAGCTTACAGGCATTGACCGCTGCTTTGACCTGTAAGGGATCTTGTGTGGTTTCAATCAACAGCGCATCTACGCCCCCGGCAATGAGCCCGCGCGCCTGCTCATGAAAACTATCTTCCAGCGTGTCATAATCAATATGGCCCAGGCTGGGCAGTTTGGTGCCGGGCCCGATGGAGCCAAAGATAAAGCGGGGATGGCCATCTTTGAACGCATCGCGCGCTTCTGCTGCCAGTTCCACCGATTTTTTATTAATCTCAAAACATTGATCTTCTAATTCAAATTCGCCAAGGGTGATTTTGGCTCCGCCAAAGGTGTTGGTTTCCACGGCGTCTGAGCCAGCCTCGAAATAAAGCCGGTGAATATCACGAACAAAGTCCGGCTTGGAGAGGGTGAGCACTTCGGAGCAGTTTTCTTTCCCCCAGAAATCCTTATCCACATCCCAGTCGCGGCCCTGAATCTGCGTGCCCATGGCACCGTCAAGCAGGAGGACGTGATTGTTCAGGTGATCGAGTAGATGCGACATGTCATTTCCTTATTCCGTGGTGTCGGTGTCAGCGATTATCGTATTTATCTTGTCCTAAAAATGCAGACATACCTGCCTTCATGGACAGGACAAAGTAAAAATTGCCCACATGGGCGGATTGACATCTCTAAAACTGATACGGATTTTCCTCGATCAAGTCCGCCACCAGCCTGGCCCCGGTCTCCACTACTAATATTTCATAGTCGGTGAACGGTTCGGCACGTGCCGCGGCGCTGGAAAATTCAAGGTGCCGAACACGCGTTCACTCACGATCACCGGCGCACCGATATAGGATTCCAATGCAAAAGTGCGGTAACAGGGGTGCGTGGCTATTTCTTTTCCAGCTTGGTGGAAGCTCCTGACCGTCGACGACGTCATGACAAAACTGCAATAGGTCTCTCCCAGTTCAAACTGCTTACCGGGATAGAGGTTCGCGTTGGTCGGCATGCAAAACAGCGTCGTGTATTTGTTACTCTGAATTTTGCTGAGAATCGCCACATCCAGGCCAAACAACTCCCGTCCCCGCTCCAATAATGACATCACCTTATCCTGAATCGAGAGGTCATCTCGTTCGAATGAACGCAGCAGGTCATCGTAGTCTGTCACGGCCAAATCACCGCTAATCATGGCTCATTCTCCCCTACCCTATGCTCATGCCGTTCCCTCGAGCACCCGACGCCCGAAGGTCACCACATCCACGCTGGCGGCACCAGCTTTATCAAGCGCCTTGCAGCAGGCATGAATCGTTGCGCCGGTCGTGATCACATCATCGATGAGCAACACACGCTTCCCCTGCACCTGCTCCTCATAACGCGGATTGACGGCAAATGCACCGCGTACATTAAGCTGCCGCTGGCGCTTGCTCAAACCCGTTTGCGGGGTTGTGCGACGGGTGCGAACCAATAGCTGAGGCATGACCGGCGCAGGCATATAACGCGCCAGACTCGTTGCCAGCAACATAGACTGATTGTACGTGCGCCACCATAAGCGGCGATGATGCAATGGCACCGGCACAATCATATTGATACTGTCAGGTTGCACCACCGCCCGTTGCATCCAGCGCCCGAGAGCGGGAGCAAGCCATGTCTGGTCGTGATATTTAAGCGCCGTGACCAACCGCCGAGACTGGCTGTCATAGGCACAGACGGCGCGGGCAAAACGATAAGGCGGCGGGCTGGCCAGACACTCGCCACAGCGCGTGTCTTTCTCGACCATCAGGGTGAAGGGCTGGCCGCATTGGATGCATTGCGGGTCACCCAGAAACTGCATGTGCCCAAAACATTCCCCGCATAACATGCCGTGATGAGAGCATGGCTCACGACAGATCAGACATTGCGGTGGCAATAACAGGTCGAGCATTGATCGCCATGGCCTCATAGCCGAACCTGACGATCCCTTATCAGCCCTGTGCTTGCCCAAAAGCTCCAGCATATTTATGCTCTCCTCCCTTCTGTTGTTTGTATGTGCAAGATGATCGGTTGACCAGCCTAATGTCCGATGCGCCACCGCTTTTGTTTGATCCATCCCGCCGCCGCCAGCAGCGCTGCCGTGCCGCCGCCACGTTGCCTGCACATGATTTTCTCTATCGCGAGGTGAATGACCGCCTGGTCGAACGATTGCAGGATGTCAAACGCCGTTTTTCAACAGTGTTGATTCTCGGGGCACAGGCCGGGCTGATGGCCGAGCAACTTGACGCAGCAGGCATCCGGAAATCACATGGTATTACCACATTGATCACTGCCGATCTGTGCCCGGAACTTCTTGGTGCGTCGTCGGATGCCGCCCTTGTGTGTGCGGAAGATAGTCTGCCCCTGGCCGATAACAGCATTGATCTGATCATCAGCAGCATGCAGTTGCACTGGGTCAATGATCTGCCAGGTGCTCTTGTGCAAATGCAACGGGCCCTCATGCCCGACGGATTGCTGCTTGCCGCACTGCCGGGGGGCGAGACGCTAACAGAACTGCGTCAATCAATGGCACAGGCGGAATCAACACTACGCGGCGGAATCAGCCCGCGCGTTGCGCCCTTTGCCGATGTGCGTGATGTCGGCAGCCTGCTGCAACGTGCCGGCTTTAACCTGCCCATTATCGACTGCGACCGGCTGACAGTGAGCTATCCTCACGTGATTAAGCTGCTTGAAGATATTCGCGGAATGGGCGAGACCAACCTCATGCAGGCGCGCGCGCGCGGCCTGTGTACGCCGCAATTACTGGCTCATACGGGTGAGGTGTATGCCGAGCAGTTCGGCCAGGCACAGCCCGATGGCAGCCTGCGCCTGCCTGCCACGGTCGACATCATCACATGCGCCGGGTGGAAACCCCATAGCAGCCAGCCCAAAGCGGCTGCCAGGGGGAGTGGCCAGCACTCTCTCGCGCAGGTTTTCGAGAAAAATGAAAAAAATGTGAAAAAGTTTAACAATAGTTAAACATAACTCGTTTATGCTCTATGCGATTAAGCAGGAATATCGCAATGATTCATGACCTCAAACAATTCTCTGCCGGAGACATCAGTGCCAGAGACATCATGCAGCGGCATGGCATTAGCGGCTGGGAAGAATTATCGCGTATCATGGAAGAAAATGAACTCTCGATGCCGACACTATCGGACGATGAAAGACAAAACATCGAAACAGCATTTACCTCATTTTTAATAAGAAAAATAACAAAATGACAGATGACTCACGG
>CAYSXY010000001.1:0-113307 GCA_964435165.1 uncultured Rickettsiales bacterium | reverse complement strand
CATACACTATGCAGCAACATTACAATGGTTAAAATAATCGTAAACAGAGCCTAGAGGGGGAAGGGCGTGTATGCACCCTTACTAATTTGCATACCTTTTGTTCGCTTGAAACGCTCTCATCTCCTCACGAGATTGACTCGCAACTCCATTTGCGCGTCTCCATAGAGCTGTTTCGCCCATTGATCGTATACATACACAATCAAAGGCAAAACGAATCATGCTCAGCTTTTTGAAAACCAAGTACGAAGCTCTCGAAGAGGCTGTTAACCGTGCCCTCCCGGCACGTATGCAGTCTGCCACCTTCCCGCTCCTCGCAATCCTCGCGTTGATCGCGGCGTCCGGTTCGCTGGCATTGTCGGCGATGGATCGCTCGCCGTTCGAGATGACGATGCTCGGTACGGGCATTATCATGCTTGTGACTGGTGTCGTATTGCTTATCAACGCTGGTGACCACGCAGCCAACGCGACTGTTGAGCTGGTTGCTCACCTGGTCCGCCGGGTACCATTCCTGGCACGATACCGTGACGCTATCATTGGTGTTGTCATGGGGCTGGTTACAAGTTTGGCAGAGGCAGTGGTTAACACTGTTGCTGGCATTAAAGACCAGATGGAATTAGCTGTCATAAGTACTCTTGGCAGTGATCTGGGAAATCCGTGGTTTATTCTGCCGCTTGCAGTGCTCATGTTGGGCAGCATAGCGGCAAATAAACTGAAGTATGAGCGTGCTGAGGGCGTTATTCAGCCTTGGCATGGCGCGCTGTTGCTCGCTGGCATGCCAAGTATTGTGCTGGCAGCCCTGCTGTTCAACAATGGCTTGGTAACTCCGATGATGAGTATCGCCATTATGGTGCTCTCGGTTGCGACGGTTGTTCTCTTTACCGCGGTGAAACTGCCCGGTCAGGAGAACGAAGAGGTGGTGTTTTACCCGCAAGTCATCGCCCGTTTTGTATACGGGGTTGCGGGCATCATCATTGCGGCTGACCTCGCCTTAAGTGGTACGGTCAGCATTGCCATGGCACTTGGCATCAGCGCCGTTGTGCTTGGCGTATTGGTGATCGCAATGGGAACCTCCCTGCCAGAGCTGTCGCTCATGGCACAGGGACTGCGCAACGGCAGCTTAACGCTCACCGTTGTTGCAATGTCGATGTTGGTTAGCAATGGGTGGGATAATCTCTCGCTCGGAGCAACCATGTATATCTTCCCAACCCAGCTCCCCGCGAATCTTGCATTCATCAGCGGCTCGCTTGGCTTGTTGATCGTCATGCTGTTCATGGCGTGGCGACTACGTCAAGGCGGAGCAAGTGGTTTTCGCGAGCAGGCTCGCATCATTGCAGTCTATCTTCTCGTCTTCGTGCCCATTCAGATCATCGCAGCAGTAATGTCTGCTTAGTGTGATCTGATCGTTTTCTACAGTACCCGGTTTCTCTTATGAGAGCCGGGTACTTGCTTTTTAAGATAATGAATCATCCTGCACAAACCGCCATACCACGGCAGGTGGCAGGTTGCGCCAGATGCGCCCGCCAGCGCGCGAGGCGGTAAGCTGCTCTGCGGCGAGTTCACTCTCATCTAATAAGGGCCGATAACCATAAGTAAACTGGATGAAGGCACCACCATCGCCCATCATGCGGCAGGCATTAGCGATGAGTGACCGGCGCGCATCTGTTGGAAATAGCAGCAATGGCAGGCTGGAGACCACCGCATTGAGCGTGGCAATGCCATGTTGGACAAGGAGTTGATCCATCGCCAGCGCATCACCATGAATCACCTGCACCTCAGGAAAATGCTCGCGCAGATAGTCACACATGGTGGCATCAAGTTCGATAATCGCCAGCCGTGATGCGGGGAGGCCGCGCTTCAGTAGCATGCGCGTCAAAGCGCCGGTGCCAGCCCCAAGCTCCACCACCATGCCGGGCCGGGTGATATCCACCTGCTCAGCCATGCGGCGGCATAGCCAGCGGCTGCTGGGTGCAATGGCCCCCACGCTTGACGGGTCGCTGATGACGCGCTTCAAAAATGTCAGCGTGGCAGGCAAAGAGAGCGAATGAACAACAGACTGAACGGAGAGGGGCATATGTGGCGGTGTCCTACAGTTAAGCCTGCCATATATCATAAAGAGGTTACAGATAAAATATTGGAGAAATGGGCTGTTTCTGTTAAGTTGGGAAGAAATAAACCGTACTAATTTGGTATAGATTTATGCTGCAGGAACCGACCTCGCCCTCAAACGCAGATTCACCGCCGCCCGCACCCACGCCGGGCTCACGCCGCAAGCCGGAATGGATTCGCGTCAAAGCTCCCCTCAGCCCGGAATATAAGAAAACCAAAGAGCTGATGCGTCGCCTGAAACTCAACACGGTGTGCGAAGAGGCCGCCTGCCCGAATATCGGCGAATGCTGGACCAAAAAACACGCCACCGTCATGATCATGGGTGATACCTGCACCCGTGCCTGCGCCTTTTGCAATGTGAAAACCGGCATGCCGGCCCACCTCGACCCGGATGAACCGCGCCACCTGGCCGAGGCTGCCGCTGAGCTTGGTTTGGAACATATGGTGATTACGTCGGTTGATCGCGATGATCTGCCCGATGGCGGCGCTGCCCATTTTGCCGCCTGCATTCGTGCGCTGCGTGAATCCGCCCCTGAGATGACCGTGGAAATTCTCACCCCGGATTTCATGCGCAAACCCGGCGCGTTGGAAGTGGTGGTGGATGCTAAACCGGACGTATTCAACCATAATATTGAGACCGTTCCGCGTCTCTATCGCAGTATTCGCCCCGGTGCGCGCTATTTTCACTCGCTCAATCTGCTGCACCGTGTCAAGGAGATGGATCCGTCCATGTTCACCAAATCCGGCATCATGGTTGGGCTTGGGGAGACGAAAGAAGAAGTGCTGCAGGTGATGGATGATTTCCGCTCTGCCGATGTTGATTTCATGACCATTGGCCAATATCTCCAGCCAACGCCAAATCATGCACAGGTAGACCGGTTTGTCGCACCGGATGAGTTCACCTATTATGCCCGCGCTGCCAAAACCAAGGGCTTTTTGATGATCGCCTCCAGCCCGCTGACTCGTTCATCCTACCATGCGGGCGATGATTTTGCTCAAATGCGCGCCAACCGCGAGGCAAAGTTAAAACAAGAGGCGCTTGCCCAGAGTGGGGCATCCGCCTAAAACCACTGCATGACGCGCTCACACACGCAGGATCATTGGTTACCATATTCCCCACGCGAGTTGTTTGTGCTGGTGGGAGAGGTAGAGAAATATCCGGAATTTCTGCCATGGTGCGTTGCCGCACGCATTATTGAGGGCGATCCTGCCCCGATGGATGGCAAGGATATGCTGGCCGAGCTTGTGGTGCGCTTTAAGCTATTTCAGGAGTCTTATGTCTCGCGCGTAACGTTCCATCCGGGCACAGCACCAGACAGTGAGCATGCCATCCTTGTCGATTTGGAACGAGGGCCCTTTAAGCATCTGGAAAACAGGTGGAAATTTATTCCAGAGAATAACGGCACCCGCATCCAGTTTCACATCACCTTTCAATTTGCCACGCCACTGCTGGAAAAACTCGCCGGAGCGCTCTTCCACAAAGCCGCACAAAAAATGATCGCAGCCTTTGAAACCCGCGCTCACGCGACGCTGCAGCGCAATTAGTACATGTCATACAATTGTCATATCCTGGTCATACTCATGCAAATGAGTGCTGCTATGGTGTAGCCAGTTTAGTAATGGAGCATGACGACAATGAGTGATTTAAATACAGAAACCTATAGAGAGGTTTTATCGGCGCTATCAGCAATTGACATCCCGCAAGAGCCGGGAAGAGTCGGCTCAGTTTTTGCAGCGATTAATCGCACCTTGCGCGCGTCTCATGTTGATGCCAAAGCAGACGCTAAAGCAGATGAATTGTTAGATGCTTTGAAACCATTGGTGATGGCATTAGTCGGTTATGAACCTCAGAATGAAACAGAAGCCTTGGCAATGATCAATAACCCAGAAGGCTTTATCATCAACAAAGTCAATGAGCTAAATAATAGCCTGTTGGGTAATCAGATGGACACAGATGCTTATCTGGATTTGATAACCTTATTAAATGCTTCAGACGGGCAAGAAACAGTCAAATCTGCCATTGCAGAAAAAATGCATGAAAAAAATACAGCATTGCATGAATGGGCTGATCACCTCGGGCATGATGCCGGAACAGCAAAATTAGCTGGTCGTGAGGAGGGTGGAAGATCAAATTTTGTAGGTGGATTAGTCGCCTGAGTAAAAAGTTATCTTTAATGCTTCAACAACAGTCTTAAGGCGCACCTCAGACCGACTACCCGCAAACTGATGCTTCTCAGCAGACACTTTCTCTGCCGTTGCACATCCCATCCACACCAAGCCCAGCGGTTTTTCAACGCTGCCACCGCCGGGCCCGGCAATGCCGGTAACAGAAACAGCGATATCCGCCCGTGAATGTCTCAACGCACCTTCTGCCATTGCCCGCGCGCAGGCTTCGCTCACCGCACCATGAGTGTCGATGATCTCACGCGGCACACCCAGCAATTCCATTTTTGCCTCATTGCTGTAGGTCACAAAACCGCGTTCAAACACATCGGATGAACCCGGAATTTCCGTCAGCAAGGCGGCAATCAATCCGCCGGTGCAGGATTCTGCCGTGGCCAGCCTCAATCCGCGTTTGCGGCACTGCTGCAACAGCGTTTCAGCCTGGATCAGTAGCTCAGGAGAAAACATAAGGATAACGCATCCAATGAATGGCATCGGGTAAGGTGCTTCCGATCATCCCTGCACCGATGATGAGCCCATAGAGTATCAGTACCGGGTAGAGTGCAGCCAGAATATCATCCAGCATCACGCCAAAGGCGCTTTCCATCTGGCGGTCGGCAATGCAGACAGGCCAGGGTTTGACGATATCAAACAATCGAAATAGAAAAAAGCCGATGACATAGGCCGCCAGCGTGTGCGGGAGGAAGGCGAGCAACAAGGCCTGCCCGGCCACTTCATCAATCACCACCTCATTGGGGTCATGCACCTTGCCATGCTGCATGTAGATATGTGTGGCCCACCAGCCGATGATAAAGCTGATCAGCGCAAAGAGCAGGAGGCCGCCCATCCCGGCATAACGGTCAATCACCCAGGCGAAGGGCAAAGTTGCCAATGATCCCACGGTACCGGCAGCTTTCGGCACCAAACCTGCACCGAACCAGGTCGCAATCAAGGTGGCGGGATGAAAAAAACGAAGGGCAGGGGTGCGGAATGCAAAGCTCATCATAGCGTGTTACACTGGGAGTAGCATGCTCGCAACTGCCTGTGCAGCCAATCCTTCACCGCGCCCGGTAAAACCGAGCCTTTCCGTTGTCGTCGCCTTGATGGAGACAGCATTGATGGGCAATGCGCATAATTCCGCCACGCGAATGCGCATCGCCTCACGATAGGGGCCAATTTTGGGCTGCTCGCCAATCAATGTGACATCCACATGCTGTATCTGTCCACCTTTCTCACTCGCCATGCGGCAGGCTTCCTGCAAAAAATGGCTGGAGTCACAATCTTTCCATCGCTCATCTTTGGGTGAAAAATGCATGCCGATATCTCCATCAGCAATGCAGCCGAGCACGGCATCTGTCAGTGCATGTAACCCAACATCCGCATCGGAATGACCTTCCAGCGCCAGCATGGATGGCACTTCCACACCGCACAGCATCAAGGGCCGTGCTTCATCTTTAATCAGCCGATGCACATCAAACCCCATGCCGGTACGTGGCGCCATGCTGCCACTTAGCCTCAGTGATGCCATTGTCATATCCTCTGCCGTGGTGAGTTTGGTATTGTAAGGCGAGGATGGCACGATGGCCACTGTAAGCCCCATGCTTTCCGCCAATGCCGCGTCGTCGCCAAATTCGCTACCATCCAAGCGTTGATGCAAATCATACAATGTTTGAAACACAAAGCCCTGCGGTGTTTGTGCGGCCCATAGGCGGGAGCGATCCAGCGTATCGGTGATGTGAAGTGCATCCACCTGCTTAATCGTGTCTGTCACCGGGCAGGCGGCGATAGCAACATCATGTTCCTGCATGGCGTTAATCACGGCGCTGATGATAGTCTCAGTTACGAATGGCCGGGCAGCATCATGAACCAGCACATAATCGGGCTGGTCTGCGCCGCGCAGCGCTTCCAGCCCCAGCCGGACAGAATCCTGACGCGTTGACCCACCATGCACGGGGTCGGCAAGGGCGAGTCCTTCTGTCGCTTGTAGATACAGAGCCTCATTATCCGGATGAATCACTACCCGCACGCTGCTAATGGCGGGGTGCGCAACAAAATGCCAGATGGTATGACGTAAAACGGGCTGCCCTGCGATGGGTTGATACTGTTTGGGAACATCACCTCCCGCCCTTGTGCCGGACCCGGCAGCGACAATAATAGCGGCAATGCGTGGCAGATGTGCTGACATGCTGGAAATCTAGGCGTTTTCAGGTTATAAGCGCTGTTGCATCACCATTGCTATGATGCAAATACGCGTATAGCACAAGAGAGTATCGCCCAACAGACACGTAAATATGAACGAATAGAGTGAATCAAGCCGGACAAAGACGCAATGCAAACGCAACCGCACGAACATCATAACATACAAGCCGCAGGCTCAATCAACGGTGCGGCGATTCGCCCTAAGATACGCATCGACGATATTGAATTGCCGAATAATGTGCTGCTGGCGCCGATGACCGGTGTGAGCGATCTGCCATTCCGCCGCATTGCCAAGCGCTACGGCGTGGGCATGGTTGTCTCGGAGATGATTGCCAGCCGGGCAATGATTCTGGAGACGCGTAACTCGATGCAAAAAGCGACCTTTGATGCCATGGAATATCCATTTGCTGTGCAACTGGCCGGGTGCGATCCGCAGGTGATGGCGGAAGCCGCCAAACTCAATGAAGATCGTGGTGCAACACTGATTGACCTTAATTTTGGCTGTCCGGTGAAAAAGGTAGTCAACGGCTATGCCGGGTCGGCATTGATGAAAGACGAGGCACTGGCCGGCAGAATATTGGAGGCAACCGCAAAAGCAGTCTCCATTCCCGTCACCTTGAAAATGCGTACTGGTTGGGATCATGATTGCCGCAACGCCCCGACACTGGCCCGCATTGCTGAAGATGTTGGCATCAAAATGATTACCATCCATGGCCGCACACGCTGTCAGATGTATAAAGGGCATGCCGACTGGGCCTTCGTGCGTGACGTGAAAGAGGCAGTAAACCTGCCGGTGATTGTCAATGGCGATATTACCACGCGTGAAGATGTAGATGATGCGTTGGCGCAGTCCGGTGCGGATGGCGTGATGATTGGCCGTGGTGCCTATGGCCGTCCCTGGTTTCCGGGACAAATGGCACATTATCTGGAGACAGGTGAGGTGCCGGACGACCCGGTCTTAAGCGAGCAACTAGAGCTTATACTGAATCATTATCAGGAAATGATCGATTTTTACGGCGCTGAAAACGGTGTGCGCATTGCCCGCAAGCATGTTGGCTGGTATAGCTCGGGTCTGCACGGATCGGCTGAGTTTCGCCATCAGGCCAACAAGCTGACGGACCCACAGCGTGTGATCGACACGATTCGCGGTTTTTATGAACCATTGATAGAGTGCGGTCATCACCGTGCGATGCACTGACCATTTGGCAGCGCATGCAGTTAACGACACCTGATTCCCGCTTTCCTCTCTCACTCAGCGCACTGGGCTGGCCAAAATCCTTATCGCGTTATATCGCGATCAGCCTGGCGGTCATGGCCTTTCTCTCAGCCGTCTCGACCTATATCTTACTCTCATCCGTTGAATCACCGCTTAATGCTACTCCCCAGCAAGTCGGGATTCTGATTACCGTCAACGTGCTCTTGCTGCTGGCACTCGCCGTGGTGGTTGGCAAACAGGTGGTCACAATCTGGCGCACCTTGCACGATGCACGACGTACACGCTTATTGCGCCGGTTGGTGATGGCATTTTCGTTCCTCGCCATTGGGCCGGGGGTCGTCGTCTCGGTTCTGGCCGGTTATTTGTTCTATGGCGGCATTCAGATTTGGTTTGATACCAAGGTGCGTATGGCACTGGAAGAATCTGTCGCAGTCGCTGAGGCCTATGTTGAAGAGCATCGCAATACCATCCGTGCCGATGCATTAGCGATTGCTGGCGATATTGATCGCCAGGCCCAGATATTGCGGGC
The DNA here is from genome assembly GCA_964435165.1 of uncultured Rickettsiales bacterium. Classification (GTDB taxonomy): domain Bacteria; phylum Pseudomonadota; class Alphaproteobacteria; order Rickettsiales; family RI-342; genus CAYSXY01. The sequence continues at coordinate 105,094 of CAYSXY010000001.1, read as the reverse complement.
AAACACACAATTATTTAATCGCTTTCTCACAGGGCAATCTAACCTGCGCGGCGTAACGGAATTGATCGTCTTTCAACCGGATAAAATGATCGCACGCTCTTCCTTAAGCTTTGCGTTTACCTTTGAAAAACTGCCCATAGAGGCCATGCAGCAAGCCGCAAATGGTGATGTGGTCATTCTCTCCAGCGAGACGGAAGACCGGGTGCGGGCATTGGTAGGGTTGGATAGTGTCGTGAATGGGTTTTTACTGGTCGGACGCTTTATTGATCCCAAAGTGCTGAGCCATTTGGATCGTTCGCGCGGCGGCATGGCGCAGTATCAGGAACTGCAGCAGCATATTACCAAATTACGCTGGCAGTTTTTCGGTATTTTTGTACTGGTCACCTTATTACTGCTTCTGGCAGCACTGTGGGTTGGGTTGCATCTGGCCGGGCGACTGCTGGGGCCGATTGGCCAATTGGCATCGGCAGCGGAGCGCATCCGTTCAGGGGATTTTTCGGCACGCGTTCACGGTGGTCGCAGCGACGATGAGCTGGGGGAGCTCGCGGACGCTTTCAACAGTATGACAACCGAACTGGGGCATCAACGCAAGGCCCTGGTCGAAGTGAATCGCCAGTTGGATGATCGCCGCCGTTTTATTGAAAATGTACTGGCCGGCGTATCTGCAGGGGTGATTGCTCTGGACAAAGCCCAATGCATTATGCTGATGAATCGCCCGGCAGAAAAGCTGTTGCAGATCGGCGAAAAGCAGGTAGGCGGCACCAAACTGGCAACACTACTTCCGGAAATGGCGGCATTATTGGAACAGGTGCAGGCCGAGCCGTCGGAAACCGTGCAGGGCGATGTCACATTGGAACGTGAGGGAGAAACACCCCTGACGCTTCATGTTAGAGTCGCGGCTGACATGCAGGATGTCATGCTGGAAGGCTACATTGTGACCTTTGACGATATTACCAGGCTGGTGCAGGCGCAGCGCCACGCCGCCTGGGCGGATGTTGCCCGCCGTGTTGCCCATGAAATCAAAAACCCGCTGACGCCAATTCAGCTTTCCGCCGAGCGGCTCAAGCGCAAATATGGCAACAAGCTTGAAGAGCCAAAAGAAAGCGAGTTGTTCGATAAATATGTCGGAACGATCGTCCGCCATGTGGGTGATATCCGTGCGATGGTCGAAGAATTCGTCACGTTTGCCCGCATGCCTGCCCCCGATATGCATGAAACCAATCTGCGCGATGTGGTGTCACAAGCCACCTTCTCCGAGCAGGGGCGTGCCGGGGATATTCGCTTCACCAAACAAGTGCCGGAAAATAAAATCACTCGCCGCTGCGACGCCGGGCAGATAGGCCGGGCATTGGGGAATTTGCTGAAAAATGCGGCAGAAGTGCTGCATGAGCAAGGAACTGCCGAGCCGAGCATTACTGTCAGCCTGCGCGAACATGGAGGGGAGTGTCATATCACGGTCGAGGATAACGGCCCAGGCTTTCCCCAGGAATTAATGGCGCAACTGACGGAGCCTTATGTGACCACGCGCAGCCGGGGAACCGGCCTGGGGTTAGCGATCGTCCGCAAAATCATGGAAGATCATGGTGGTCGACTGGTGTTGGAAAATAGCCGCACGGGTGGCGCGCGCGCAGTGATGGTTCTACCGGCCTGATAAATGTGGCCAAAATAAGAAATGAAATGATGTAGCGCTGGAACTCAGGCTTAGTCTTCGGCGTCAACATCTTCACCGGCAAATGACATGCCGGCATCGTCGAGTGATTTATTATCCGGCTGGGCTGTTGTGCCTTGCTCTTCCGCGAAGACGGCGTCAATTTCCTGCTTGTGAGCATCGCCTTCCGCCATCACTTCGCCGCCTGTCTTGGCTAGTGATTCAATCAACTGCTTACGCTGGAACCCTTGAACAACTTCGTCCTGCAACTGGTCGAGATCAATCGTCCCCTCGGCAATTTCACGCAGCGCAATCACCGCATCCTTGTCATTATCACGTGGCAAAGTAAGGGCGGCACCGGCCGAAATATTCTTGGCACGGCGGGCTGCCATCGCAACCAGCTCATAACGGTTTGGTATTTTTTCGATACAATCTTCAACGGTGACGCGGGCCATGGGCTATGCTATTCCTTCGCTCAATGAATGAACCACTTTGTAATAGGGCATTGACATATAGTGAAAAGCGCCGCGTTACGCAAGGCTGAATCTGCACAAGGCATTGAACCTGAGCCAAATTGTGGCCACTGTGACCGTCTAGTGGCCTTTCGTCATGATAATCAAGTTGAATATCCGGAGTTTTTCAACGGTGCCGTGCCAGCATTCGGCAGTCTGGATGCCGCATTGCTGGTAGTGGGGCTGGCGCCGGGTCTGAAAGGGGCCAACCGTACCGGGCGGCCATTCACCGGTGATTATGCCGGTTTGCTGTTGTACCCGGCGCTCATTCGCCATGGATTTGCCAACGGAACCTTTGGTGAGTCCGCTAATGATGGGCTGGCATTGGTCAATGCTCGCATCACCAACGCGGTGCGCTGCGTTCCGCCACAAAACAAACCGACCACGCAGGAGATGACACAATGCCTGCCTTACTTAACCTCTGAGCTACAGGCCATGCCACAGCTGAAGGTCATGCTGGCGCTGGGGCGAATTGCCCATCAATCGGTATTAAAGGCCTGCGGTCTCCGGCAATCAGCCTTTGCCTTCGCCCATGGGGCGGAGCATAAGCTTCAGCTTGGTGGTCGCTCCGTCACATTGATCAACAGCTATCATTGTTCGCGTTATAATGTGAATACCGGGCGTTTGAACGAATCCATGTTTGATGCGGTGATGGCAAGAGCTGCGTTGCTGACGCATGAGGCTGTCACGTCATGAGTCTGGCTGAAAGTAAAGCAGTGCTGGTGACTGGAGGAGCCAAACGGGTAGGGCGTGCCGTTGCCCTGCATCTTGCAGCGAAAGGCTGGGATGTTGCCATTCACTATAACGGCTCACATAAAGAGGCGGCTAAAACTGCCGATGAGATTCGTCGACTGAATCGCCATGTGCTGTTGCATCAGCAGGATGTCGCTGAGCCGGGTTGCTGGCATGCGATGATGCAGACCATATGCGGCGCCATGCCGCACTTGCAGGCACTCGTCAACAGCGCCTCGATTTTTGAGCGCACCCCATTTCGGCAAATGACCGAGCAGGATTATGACCGCCATATGAATATTAATCTGAAAGCACCGGTGATGCTGATGCAGGCCTTTGCCCATGAGGTGAAACAGGGTGCCATCGTTAACCTCATCGACACCCACATCACCCGCAATCACTCGCCTTTTTTCCCTTATTTGATCTCCAAAAAAGCATTGTTGGAGGCAACGAAAATGACAGCCTATGAACTGGCGCCGAAAATTCGTGTCAATGCCGTCTGTCCCGGGTTGGTATTGCCATCACCTGATTATGATGAATCCTATATGCAACAACATGCTGATCATCTACCAATGAAGGCACTGGCAACACCCGAACAGGTGGCGGAACTCACTGCATTTCTGCTGGAGCAGGAATCGCTGACCGGGCAATGCCTTTATGCCGATGGCGGGGAACAACTGGTATGAACATCGAAATCAAGGCACTCAAGGCACAGGTGATGCTTGGCGTCTATGAATGGGAACAACAACAGGCGCGGCCTGTGACGATGGATATCCTGTTGGAGGTTGATAATGCCGCAGCAGGCTTAAGTGATGATCTGGCGGACACACTCGATTATGCCGCGCTTGCAGAGTTGATGATTGAACGGGCGCAACACAAGCCGTGGCAGTTAATCGAAGCGATGATTCATGAGATGCTCGACGCAATAGGCCAGCACGATAAGGTTATCACGGCGGAGATAGCCGTATCCAAACCCGGCGCCGTGCGCCAGGCAGAGACGGTTATCGTGAGTGATCGGCGTCGATATCGTTAATGTGTCTTTTCTGCATGCAACCAATGCATCAATTGTTGCTCCATACCTGACAGGTTAAAACGCTCAGCCGTCAATACCCGGCACTGATGACGATCAATGCGGTCCACCTTCTGGCACGCCGCGCTTAGCGCATCCTGGTCACCCTGCGCGACCAGAAATCCTGTTTGATCGTGTAGCACAATCTCTTCTGGCCCACCGCATCGATATGCAATGACCGGCGTGCCACAAAGCAAAGACTCCAGCACGACAACCCCGAAGACTTCCAGCCAGTGCGACGGAACAAGCATCGCGCGTGCTTTTTTGATGACATTCAGCAGAGCGTTTTTCTCCAGATGACCGCGATAATCGAGAGTTTTCTCGTAACGTTGTGAGAGTGTGTCGAAATAATCGGCATCATCGACAATACCCGCTACGACGAGCTTTCGACGGCACGAGGCGGCGGCTTGCAACGCGTCTTTTACTCCTTTTTCCGGGGCGATGCGGCCCGCATAGCACAGATAACTCTCTGGCTCGGAATAAAAGGGATAATCCTGTTCAGCCAACGCGAAAGGAATCAGTCGGCATGTACTCGGCAGTTTAAGAGAGTGCCGTTGTGCTTTACTCATCACGGCGATATGTGAGGCATGTGTTGAAGCGAATTGTTGAATCATTTGGTCCACGGTCGGGTGGATAGAGGGCAGGTTAAGATAATGAAAAACTGTACAAGCCAATTTGCCGCTCAGATAAAAAGGCAGCCAGTCCTGTGCATAATTAATCACCATGTCATAGTTGTGCTGATGCGCATGGATATACGACCAACCGGCGGCTAATACACCGTTGGGTGGTATTGGATAAGGTGCATGAGCTGTCAATCGTGGTAAGGATGGTTGCAAGGCACCCTTGATGCCAATCACATGATGTGGCGGGCAGTGAGACCCTTCCGGTGCGAGGATGCTGACATTCGCATGTTGAGAGAGGATGCGTGCATGCGTCTCAATGACCCTTGTGACGCCGCCCACATGACCGCTTTGCATCAGATCAACAGGGCTGGCAACCAGCAGGATGTTCACGCCGCTTTCTTCTTTTTAATCTGCTCAAATGCCGTGAGTGCCCGGTCGCGTGCCGCCGCATGATCAACGATGGGCATGGGATAGATATCGCCCAACGTGATGCCGACCTTGTTCAGCACTTCCTCGGGCGCTTCCCACGGCGCATGAAGATGCTCTGCAGGCAGCTTATCCAGTTCCGGCACCCAGCGCTTCACATACACGCCGTCAGGGTCGAATTTTTTACCCTGAAGTATCGGGTTAAACACACGAAAATAAGGCGCAGCATCTGCCCCGCTGCCTGCAACCCACTGCCAACTGGCGGCATTGTTTGCAAGGTCGGCATCCACCAGCGTATCCCAGAACCAATCCTCGCCATGACGCCAATGCAGCAGCAGGTCCTTGATGAGAAAGCTGGCGACAATCATCCTCACCCGGTTATGCATCCAGCCTGTGTGCCACAATTCACGCATGCCGGCATCGATGATGGGATAGCCGGTTTGTCCTCGCTGCCAACGCGTTAAGGCTTCATCATCTTCCTTCCACGGGAAATCATCAAATTCAGGACGAAAATTCTCTTCTGGTAAGGTCGGAAAGTGATAGAGCAAATGGTATGAGAATTCACGCCACCCAACTTCGCTGAGGAATTTATCAATCGCCTTTCGCGTGGCTTTATCATCCGCTTGCCCATAGGCCTGCCGGGCGCTATGCCATATCTGATGCGGGCTGATTTCCCCATGATGGAGGTAGGGGGACAGGCGTGAGGTGGAGTCGCAATCCGGTCTGTCACGCTGCTCTTTATAATCAACCACCTGCTCGTCAAGAAATGCCTGCAATCGCCGATGCGCCGCCGTCTCTCCCGGCTTCCAGGCATCGCGTAATCCTCCGGCCCAATCCGGCGCGCTTGGCAGCCATTGCCAATCATCTAGCCTGTCGGAGGGTGGCCACTGCCCGGGCGATGGAATATCCTCTGGCTTGTCATAGGGGCTGCGTGGTTCGGATTCTTTGAGGCAATGCCGCCAGAAGGGGGAGTAGACCTTAAAAGCCTCACCGCTCTTATTCTGAATCGTCCATGGCTCAAAAAGCAGGCTGGCAGCATGGCTGCTGACCTCCAATCCAGCATCCTTCAGCGATTGTTTGATGGCTTTATCTCGCGCAATGACCGCAGGCTCGTAACAGCGATTCCAGCTAATGGCACTAGCCTGGGTAGCGTCTGCTATTTCCGTCAATATATCGGACGGCTCTCCCTTTCGCAGAATAAGCCGACTGCCATATGATTCGAGGGAATCACGCAACATCGCCAGGCTATGATGCAGCCACCACTGTGCCGCACCACCTGCGCTGGCATAGGGTGCGTCCAGTGCATCATCCCAGATGTAAAGCGGGATGATGACATAATCTTCATTCAACAGATGTTGAAGGGCAGGATTGTCGCTGAGTCGTAAATCCTGCCGGAACCATAAAAGAGCCGTGCGCGCCATAGGTGATGCCTGTGGTTAGAATAATTCTAAATAAGGATTAGCCCAAGCCGCACCAGGAATCAATCATCCGCTCTTTGCATATAGAGTTGATCATCTGCATGCGGGCAGGGAAAGGTTGCATCTTCCATCTCAACGGTCGTATGAACCGGGCTGCCATAGCGATTCGCCAGCGTCTCCACAGCTTGTCGTATCTGTTGCCGCTGCTCGGCATGGACTGCTTCTTGCAGCACTAAATGAACAGACAGAATATGATGATCTCCATCCAGACTCCAGATATGCAGATCATGGCTGTCCTGCACCCCATCCAGCTGGTGTAAATCCGCGACAAATGCCTGCTGATCAAAGCCTTCCGGTACGGATTGCAGTAAAATAAACAGTGCTTTTTTCAAATGCCGGAACGCACTGAACGAGACATAAACGGCAATTCCAACAGCCAGCACAGGGTCCGCCCAATGCCAGCCCTGCCAGATGATCAGTAACGCCGCCAGCAACACGGCCGCCCACCCCAGCACATCTTCCAGTAAGTGCCAGGTCAACAGGCGTGACTGCACGCCGGACCCTTTGGAAAGGACATAGGCGCCGATGCCATTCACTGCCATTCCCAGCAGGGCAAGTATCATCATACCGGGTCCAAACGGCTCACCCGGCTGCCAGAGACGGGGCACGGCTTCCAATATCACCAGTAGCTGGCCGACCATAATCAGGCAGCCGGTGAGCAGTGCAGAAACAAGGGTGAAGCGCTGATAGCCATAAGTATATGTGGCATCCGGCCGTTTGGAGGCAATGCGTGTCAAAAACCATGCCAGGCCGAGGCCTAAACTATCCATAAAGTCATGCAGGGCATCAGCGATGATGGCGATACTATCCACCCAGATGCCCCCGACAACTTCCACCACCACGAAGACGGTATTGAGCCAGAACGCGATGGCGATCAACCGCTGATTATCGTGATTGAGATCGGGTAATGGATGAGTATGGGCCATGCGTTATCTTCACGCAAAAGGAGTATGACCCGCAAGCTACTATAATTACGGAAAAATAGAACCGCTATTTTCCCACAAACAACCTGCATGTATGTTTGCCGGTTTTATTGATATAAAACAAAGGCTTGAAAGTTTTAAATAATGTGATATGACAGTAATTGGGAGAGCGAATATAGAATGAAGGAAAAAGGAGGGAGAGCGGTATGGTGGAACTTTGGACGGCGCTACAATCATGGCCATTAGTGGCCCTGTTGATACCACTGTTTATTTTGCCGATTGTGTTGTGGCAAATGTTTAAAGATCTGGGCTATTTATTCGAATCACATATGGATGAAGAATAGCCGCCGTCTGGCACAGAGGCTTGCTCATCATCCCGGGCTTATGATAGATCATTCCCCAACATGAGGGGGATACGCATATGGAATACCGCACGCTTGGCACCACAGGGATTGATGTGAGTGTGATCTGTCTCGGCACCATGACATGGGGCGAGCAGAACAGCGAAGACGAAGCACATGAACAGCTTGATTATGCCTTAGCGCATGGCATCAACTTCATTGATACGGCTGAGATGTATCCGGTGCCACCAAAAGCCGAAACACAAGGAAAAACGGAACGCTATATCGGTAGTTGGCTGAGCGCGCGCGGCAATCGTGACAAGGTCATTCTGGCGACAAAAGTGACAGGCCGTTCTGACGGGTTTACCTATCTTGGCCGTGGGGAAACCCGGTTAAGCCGCGAGCATATTCTCGCAGCCGTCGAAGGCAGTCTTGAGCGCTTGCAAACGGATTACATTGACCTGCTGCAATTACATTGGCCTGACCGGAGTACCAATTTTTTCGGCCAGCTTGGGTATAAACATCAGGAGCCGGATGACAGTATTCCGCTGGAAGAATCCCTGACAGCCCTGCAGGAATGTGTGGAAAGCGGCAAGGTGCGATATATCGGCCTGTCCAACGAGACGCCATGGGGAGTGATGCATTGCCTGCATCTGGCACAAGCCAAAGGCCTGCCGCGTGTGATGTCGGTGCAAAACCCCTATAACCTGTTGAATCGCACTTACGAGGTGGGCCTGGCTGAAGTCTCGATCCGCGAGCAATGCGGGCTGCTTGCCTATTCGCCCTTAGCATTCGGTGTGCTCTCTGGTAAATATGCCGACGGCAAGAAACCGGAAGGGGCGCGTTTGACGCTGTTCGAGCGGTTTCAGCGTTACACATCATCTCTGGCCAACCAGCAGACCGATAAATATGTGACCTTGGCCCGACAGCATGGGCTTGATCCGGCACAAATGGCTTTAGCCTATGTCAACACGCGGCCATTTGTCACCAGCAACATCATCGGGGCAACGACCATGCAACAATTGCGGGATAATGTCGCCAGTATTGACCTGACGCTCAGCGATGATGTGCTGGAAGGTATTGAGACAATACACAGCGAACATCACAACCCCTGCCCGTAATGGCTGAATATACAATAAATAACTGATTGATAAACGTCACATAACCATCATCGCCGTTTCATAAAATTTTAAATAAAAGCCATCAATATGGAGTTATAAGCTCATCGCATACTATGCGAGTGCAGCGGGGACTGGCGGCCAGGGGGGTGCGCAGCCTCAGCAGCACATGAGCGCATGGAGCGTTTCACTTAAGAAACGCAAGAGGTGGATCATGTTTCGTCATTTCAGCCTGTTAGGCAAAACCGAACTCAGCGATCAGGTCGAGGCCCTGCAGGTCATCAACCTGACCGGTAAATTGATCCTCATCTTTGCGATTCTTCTGGCCGTTGTCGGCAAGCTTTTTTACCCGGTATTATTGTTCGATGCGTTTGTCATCGCCGCGTTTGCGCTTGTTTTTTACTTCATGAAAAGCATGTCGGCGATCGTTGTTCTGACCGTGTTAGGGCTCTATATGCTTGGCATCACCTTCACCGACCAGGTAGCAGGGGAATTACCAACCCTGCATTATGTCGCCGTGGCCATTGTCCTGTTTACGTTATCCTCACGCGGCATGCATGCGGCGTTTCAATATCGACGTTTCATCAAAGCGCAGCAAGCGGCAGTCTCAGCCAAGTAAGGCGAGCGCATAACCGCGCTCTTTCATTGCACTAATCGCAATCATCCGCTACATCCGTTGAGCGAATAGGACAGGGGGGATGCGATGAAACTTGCCGTGCTCAAAGAGCGCCAAAAAGATGAAAAACGTGTGGCGGCGACGCCGGATACCATTAAAAAATATGTGGCGATGGGCATTACCGTGTCGGTCGAAAAGGGAGCGGGTACAGCATCAGGCATTGCCGACAGCGATTTTCGGGATGCGGGTGCCACAATTGGCAGTACGTTAGAGACCACACTTAAAGATGCAACGACTATCCTCTGCGTGAATGCGCCGGAGGAAGAACAGCGGACGCAGTTGCCATCCGGCAGTCTGCTTGTTGGCTTGCTGAATCCTCACCAAAGTACAGATCTCATCAACCAATGTGGCAAACGGAAGATCGACGCATTAGCGATGGAATTGATCCCGCGTATTTCCCGGGCACAATCGATGGATGCGTTGAGTTCACAAAGCAACCTGGCGGGCTATCGCGCTGTGATTGAAGGCGCTAGCGCGATGGGCAAGCTGTTTCCGCTGATGATGACGGCAGCCGGCACGGTGCCGCCGGCCAAAGTGCTGATTATTGGAGCCGGGGTGGCGGGATTGCAGGCCATTGCCACTGCAAAACGCCTGGGTGCCGTGGTCTCAGCCTTTGATGTACGCCCGGCAGTCAAAGAGCAGGTGGAAAGCCTTGGGGGAACCTTTATCGAGGTGGAGGCCGATGAAGATGCCGAAACCGAAGGTGGCTACGCAAAAGAGATGAGCGATGACTACAAAAAACGCCAGCAGGCCAAGCTGGAGGAGGAAATAGCCAAGCAGGATCTGGTCATCACCACAGCCCTGATTCAGGGCAAACCCGCGCCGGAATTGATCAGTGAAGCCATGGTTAAGAGCATGAAAGCAGGCGCGGTGATTGTTGATCTCGCCGCACCGGCCGGGGGCAATTGTGCCGTGACAAAACCCGGCAAAGCAACCACCAAACATGAGGTCACCGTTCTGGGCTATACAGACATTGTCAGTCGTGTCGCTGCGGATGCCAGTCGGCTCTATGCGCGTAACCTGCTGAGCCTGATGCAGCTGCTCTATGACGAAGAAACCAAACGATGCATATTGGATGTTGAGGATGACATCGTGGCCGGGGCATTAATCACAAAAGACGGCGTGGTGATTCATCCGGCATTTGCCAGGAATGCGAAGCAGAAGGAGCAAGCGGCATGAATGAAGGACTCCAGCAAATTAAAGAAAACGCGACGAAACTGGCAGAGCAGGCAGAAGCGCTGCAAATCCAGCAGCAGATGAGCGCAGGCCCGGATGCATTTTTCATTAGCCTGACTGTGTTCGTTCTCGCCTGCTTTGTCGGCTATTATGTAGTGTGGAAGGTCACGCCGGCGCTTCACACGCCGCTGATGGCGGTTACCAATGCCATTTCCGGCATTGTCATTGTCGGGGCGATTATCGCCCTCGGTGCGCAGGGCACAGGACTTTCCAACACACTCGGTTTCTTTGCCGTTGTCCTGGCGTCTGTCAATATTTTCGGTGGCTTTATCGTCACTCGGCGCATGCTGGAGATGTTCAAGAAAAAAGACTCACCGGTGAAGAAGGCCGCGGATGAAGGAGGCAAGGCATGAGCGCAAACCTGACAGCACTTGCGTATTTAATTGCGTCCATCTGCTTTATTTTAGCCCTGAAAGGCCTGTCCTCGCCGGTCTCTGCGCGCCGGGGAAATCTCTATGGCATGGCTGGCATGGCCATTGCTATGGTGACAACACTCTTACTGCCGACGGTCGAAGGGCTGCCGATGATTCTCTTCGGCGTGGTCATTGGTGGTACTATCGGTGCCATGATTGCCAGACAAATCGCCATGACCGCGATGCCGCAACTGGTGGCGGCTTTTCACTCGCTGGTAGGGCTGGCCGCTGTGTTCATCGCCGGCGCAGCATTCCTCTCGCCTGAATCCTATGGCATCGGGACGGTCGGCCAGGTGCCAATCGGCAGCATCATCGAAATGGCACTGGGTTCTGTCATTGGGGCGATTACCTTCACCGGCTCGATTGTCGCCTTTGCCAAATTGCAAGGGCTTGTCAGTGGCGCTCCGGTGCGCTTTTCCGGCCAGCATAAGCTCAATGCCTTGCTCGGCATTGCGATACTCGTACTGCTCCTGATGGTATGCACCAGCCAATCACCGCAATTATTCTGGATCATGACAGCCATTGCGCTGGTGGTCGGTATTCTGATTATCATTCCGATCGGCGGGGCAGATATGCCGGTGGTCGTCTCCATGCTCAATTCCTATTCGGGCTGGGCAGCGGCGGGCATTGGCTTTACATTGAATAACCACCTGTTGATCATTACCGGTGCATTGGTCGGAGCCAGTGGCGCTATCCTGAGTTACATTATGTGCAGGGCGATGAATCGCTCCTTCATCAGCGTGATTCTTGGCGGCTTTGGTGCCAGTGGAGATGAAGCGGCTGCCGCCGATACGGGCGACAAGACGGTGCGTCCCGGTAGCGCTGAGGACGCAGCGTACCTGATGAAAAACGCGCAATCCGTCATTATCGTGCCGGGCTATGGCATGGCGGTGGCACAGGCGCAACATGCGGTAAAAGAACTCACCGAGACTCTGGAAAAAGAAGGGGTCGAAGTGCGCTTTGCCATTCACCCGGTGGCTGGCCGGATGCCAGGCCATATGAATGTGTTGCTGGCCGAGGCGAATATTCCTTATGATCAGGTGTTTGAGTTGGAAGAAATCAACCGCGATTTTGGCAGCACCGATGTCGTCTATGTGATTGGCGCTAATGACATCACCAATCCGGCGGCCAAGGATGATCCTTCCAGCCCGATTTATGGTATGCCGGTGCTGGAAGTGCAAAAAGCACAGACGGTACTCTTCATCAAGCGCAGCCTGTCTGCCGGATATGCGGGTATTGAAAACAGCCTGTTCTACAAAGACAACACGATGATGCTGTTTGCCGATGCCAAGAAGATGACGGAAGAGATCGTCAAAGCACTGGATGATCTGTGAGACAAACTGCTCACAACAAAGTGACAAAAGATAGAGTATGTATATGACTGCTAAACCCGTTGCCCTGGGCGACCTGACCATTGCAAATGATCGACCCTTTACCTTGATATCCGGCCCATGCCAGATGGAAAGCCGTGACCATGCCTTTATGATGGTCGAGCGCCTCAAACGCATTACTGAGCGGTTGGATATCGGCTTTATCTACAAAACCTCCTACGACAAAGCCAACCGAACCAGTGTCGATGCGCCGCGCGGATTAGGCCTGACCAAGGCATTAGCGGTGTTTGAAGAAATACGTGAGCAGTTCGAGGTGCCAGTTCTCACCGATGTCCATACGGAAGAGCAGGCCAGCATCGCCGGTAGTGTAGTGGATGTATTGCAAATTCCGGCTTTTCTCTGCCGCCAGACAGATTTGTTGCTGGCCGCCGGGCAGACAGGCCGCGTGGTCAATATTAAAAAAGGCCAGTTCCTCGCGCCATGGGATATGGCGAATGTAGCCAAAAAAGTGGCTTCCACCGGTAATGAGCGCATTTTGCTGACCGATCGCGGGACATCATTTGGCTACAACACTCTGGTGACGGATTTTCGTTCTTTTCCCATCATGGCCGAGAGCGGCTATCCGGTGGTGATGGATGCAACTCACTCCGTGCAGCAACCGGGTGGCTTGGGCGGGGCCAGCGGTGGCCAGCGCCAGTTTGTGCCCACCTTAGCACGCGCAGCCGTGGCGGTGGGGGTCGCCGCCTTGTTTATGGAAACGCATCAGGACCCCGATAACGCCCCCAGCGATGGCCCTTGCATGGTACCAACCGATGATTTGGAAGGGCTGCTCGAATCGCTGAAAGAAATTGATACGGTTGTCAAAGCCGCATAGAGGGCGGTTGCCTTAATCGCGCGTTGTCAGGCCACTTCCGCCTGCGCTGCAAAGCGGGCTTGAAGACGGTAATGGCCATCTTCGCTGTCCACCTGCTCATCCAGCACTTCGTCGGAAATCACCAACTGATTGGCATTACCGGCGGCTTTAATGTCCGAGAAGGTAGACTCTAACCCTGCGGGTAGGCTGTGATTGGCGGTCGCTTGCACATGAGCGATTTCCAGCGGATATTTGATGGACACGGCATGCTCAGCCTTGAGTTTGCGAATCGCACCGAGAATCTGCACAGCGGCAATGCCTGCACCTTCGGCTTTATCGTCATAGGGGAACAGGCTCGCATCTGGCCAGCTTCCACGTGCATTGAGGCTGCCGATGCGCTGATGCTCCTCGGCAAAAATATGGCTGAACAGTGTTTCACACAGATGCGGCACAAACGGGGCAAACAGGCGTAGAATGGTATTCAGGCAATGATAGAGCGTGTAGACAGCGCTCAATTGACCTTTAGGATCATCACCGGACTCGCCATAAACGCGCGTTTTACACAGTTCAAGATAATTATCGCAAAAATCATTCCAGAAGAAATCTTCAATCGCGACGCGCGCCATCGCATATTCATAACATTCAAATTGTTCTGTCGCTTTGTTGATGCATTGGTGTAGGCGCGAAAGAATCCACCGATCGGTTATATTATGAATATAGCCATCTTCTGTCAGCGTTGCTGCGGGGATGGGTTGCTCCCAAAATGCTTCCGGCAATTTATCCAGATGCGTGGCGGCAAATTTGGTGGCATTCCACAATTTGGTGAGCAGTTTGCGTCCCACCTTGATCGTCTCTTCGGAATATGCGGTGTCCGTGCCAAGCTTGGAGGTCGAGGCCCAATAGCGCACCGCATCGGCCCCATGCTGCTCAATCAGCCGCACCGGGTCGACAATATTGCCCTTGGATTTTGACATTTTGGTTTTGTCTTCCGCCAGGCACCAGCCGGAGATCATCAGATTCTTCCAGGGAATACGATTTTCATGGTGGTGGGCTTTGACGAGTGTGTAAAATGCCCAGGTGCGGATAATCTCATGCGCCTGCGGTCGCAAATCAGCGGGAAATAGCTTGCTATGGCGCTCTAAATCAAGAGCGTAATCATTTGTAATGGCATGAGAACTGATTTGTGGCGAGGTCGAGCTGGTCGCCCAGGTGTCCATCACGTCCGGGTCCGCTTCATATTCGCCTTCTTCATAGCCTTTGGGCTTCTCCACCAGTGGATTAACCGGCAGTTGGTCCGGTTCGGCAATGATAATTTTGCCTTCTTCACCCGCCCGTTTGGAATACCAGGCCGGGAAGGGCACGCCAAAATAACGCTGGCGCGAGATACACCAATCCCAGTTCAGCCCATCGATCCACTGATCCATCCGTACTTTCATATGCGGCGGATACCAGGTGCATTCATCCGCTTTTTCTTTCAGCGCATCTTTTTGCTCCAATACCCGGACAAACCATTGCGGTGTGGGGAGAATCTCCAGCGGTGCACCTGAGCGCTCAGCACACTTCACGGCATGGACGATAGGTTTGCTTTCCACCAGATCGCCGGATGCTTCAAGCAGTTCGAGGATTTTAGCGCGGGCGGCGGTGACTTTTAAGCCGTTAAGTGATTCCGCGAACTCAATCGCAGAATCTATATTTAAACAGCTTTGGGAGGTAATGGAAGTTACGTTAAATGTAGGTATTTGAGCAGCAGAACTAAGAGCTTCTCTCATATGTGTGTTCAGTAGTTCTCCTGCAAAATTAATTGATGCAGGTAGCCCGCCCTCAGCGTAATCGATTGGAAAATCAAGTTTACCATACTTATTCAAAATCACCCGCATGGGCAAATGATGTTCTCGCCACCACTGAATGTCCGTTTCATCGCCAAAAGTACAGCACATGACTAATCCAGTACCCTTTTCCTTATCTACTTTAGGGTCAGCGTTAATAGGCACAATTACATTGAAAAGAGGGGTGACAGCGTAATATTGCTCCAGTTTTTTCTTATCATCAGGATGGCACATCAGCGAGACGCATGCAGCCAGTAGTTCTGGCCGAGTGGTCATAATCTCTACTTTCTTGAGCGATTCCCATTTTGGGCGCTCTCCAGCTTCCCATTTCGTTTTTTCTATCAAGCCAAATTGAATAGTATTCGCTTTGGACTCCATCTCCTTATCGTCCACCTCCGCCTGGGCGATGGCGGTTTGGTCCACCGGGTCCCACAGCATGGGTTGCAGCTTGCGGTAGGCGAGGTCTTTATGAAACAGATCAAGGAATGAAAGCTGCGAGATGCGCCGCGCATGTTCGCTGATAGTGTGGTACTCCTGCTCCCAATCATAACTGAAGCCCATGGATTGAAACAGGGCACGAAACTCAGCCCGCGATTCAGCCGAGACCTGCTCGCACAGGGCGATAAACTCTTCGCGGCTCATATCAACGGCGCGGATTTTCTTTTTCTTTTCTACCAGCCGTTCGGTTGGCAGACCATTATCATCAAACCCCACCGGATTAAACACCGTCTTACCCGCCATACGTTGATAACGCGCGATGAAATCCGCCTGTGAATAGCTGAAAATATGCCCCATATGCAATGTGCCAGATACGGTGGGGGGAGGGGTATCAATCACGAAAGTCTGCTCGCGCGGCAAATCCTGTTCCCAGCGATAGACCTTGTTCTCTTCCCAGAACTGTTGCCAATGGGCTTCCTGTTCCTTGTTGTTGTATTTTTTGGGCAAGGCTTTCATAGGCGTATTCCGCAGTTTTTCTGAGCAAATGCAGTATGTAGCGCTATTTGAGGCCCCGATCAACCGGCGAGTCTTTGAGTATCTCTTCGCAATAAACGGCGGAGATTGGCAGATCATTCAGCCCGGCACTTCCAACATAAACAGTTGATAATAATAAATTATATGTGTGATTAGGGTATTTAATACATATTTTATTAATGCTTATAAAGTACATTAAACACTAAGTATGTCCTTGGAATGAAATGAGATGATTCTCAAAAAATTACAGCAATTTAGAAAAGAACACCGCGGTGCAACCATGCTAGAGTTTGCGCTGATTGCCCCGATTTATCTTTTCACTATTCTTGGCATCATCGAGTTGGGCATTGTGATGCTGACGGCGGTAATCCTGGAGGGCGCCGTGGGTAATGCTGCACGCGTAAACATCACAGGCGTCTCCGGCGCGGAAGAAACGCGCGCTGAGCTATTGCAACGTATTGTAAATGAAGATTCTGTCGGTCTTCTCAAGCCGGAAAAATTACTTATCACAGCCGATGTGTATGTCGATTTTGAACAGTTAAATGCCGGTAATCCGCTGGTGTTGCCGGGTGTGCCGATCAATCCCGGCGGAGCCGGGCAACTGGTATTGATCCAGGCCCGTTATAATTGGAGTTTCTTAACGCCCATATTCTCGTCATTTGGCGGTGAAACCTTGAATCTCCAATCGAATGCTATTGTCAAAAATGAGCCATTCTAATGAACTCTCTTCGCCACTTACTGACGCAATATTGGCATAATCAACGCGGCGTGGCAGTGATTGAGTTTGCACTGGTGCTGCCCATGTTGGTGCTGCTCATTTTGGGCTCGGTTGAGACAACCCGCTATATCCTGTTACACCAGAAAATGGATAAGACGGCGGCGACGATGTCGAACGTGGTGGCGCAGCTAGCGGCGGTGAATGAAGAGGTGATTACCCAATTTATGGATTCAGCCGATTTGCTGATGGACCCGTTTAATATGGATGGTTCCAACGCCCGTATCTTTATCTCCTCAGTCACCTGTTGCTACGGGCCGGATAATGACGAAACGCGCGTAAGCTGGCAGCGCTTTGATGGCGGCCTGGAAATTGCAAGTAAAATAGGGGCAGAAGGGGCGATTGCCAACATGCCGGGTGCATTTGAGTTGGAATTGGGAGAAAATGTCATCATCGCTGAGATGTATTACAATTACGACTTCCTCATTTTTCCGGATGTGATCAGCCCAGGCGTGCTCTATAAACGCTTTTTGTTCCGCCCACGAGAAGACCCGCTGGAGACCATCGACGGGCTGGGGACTTAGGCTCTGTTGAAATCCTTAAAGGATTCCTCAACAAGGGCCTACATCAGTCGCTATAGCGAAACGGGTCGGCGTAATACACACCCAGCACATTGATCTGCGTACAGAAAAAGCCAAGTTCTTCCAGCGCCAGCTGGACATTCCGATCCTGCGGGTGGCCTTCAAAGGTGATGAAAAACTGTGCCTTACCCCGCGCCGGCATCACAATGTAACTCTCCAGTTTGACCAGGTTGACATTATTGGTAGCAAAGCCCCCCAGTGCCTTGAACAAGGCAGAAGGGATGTTCCGCACAGTGAACAGCAGGCTTGTCAATACTTGCTGTTTGGCAGGGTCAGGTTCCAGCGGCTCGCGTGACAACGTGATGAAATGCGTCACATTGTCGTGCGAATCTTCAATATTCTCTGCGATGATCTGTAGGCCGTATAATTCGGCGGCGAGTCGTGAGCCGATAGCGGCGATGGTCGGGTCATTCCATTTGGCGACATCGCGGGCCGAGGCTGCCGTGTCTGAATGGGCGCGATGTTCTTTGATGCCGAGCTTTTGCAAGGATTCCCGACATTGCATCAAGGCTTGTGGGTGAGAATAGACCGTGGAAATGGTCTCAGGTGAGGCATCTTTAGGTGCGAGCAAGTGATGTTCGACCCGATGAAAATATTCTCCGACAAAATGCAAATCGGACTGCGGGAGCAGCAGGTGCATTTCCGCCACACGCCCGGCCTGAGAGTTTTCGATGGGCACCATGCCAAGCTCTGCCTTGCCCGAGGCAACGGCATCGAACACATCGTCAAAACTGGCGCAGGGCAGGGTGTCATAATAAGGGTGTGCGTGGTGGCAGGCCATATCCGAGTGGGCACCATGGATACCCTGAAACGCGACAAATTGTTTGTGAGTAGGGGTGGGGGCCATAAACTGCAATAAACCTTCTCTTTGACCTGCGCCTTATGCTAGGCTATGTGGCTTTGGTTTGGAATAATGTGAAAGTAGTGATGCAGGCATATGGCAAAGACAGCGCAAAAAGCAACCCATAATACGGATTGGACCATCGATAGCTGGCGCGAATTCCCGATTAAGCAGCAGCCGGATTATGATGACCCGGCAGCGCTGAAAGCGGTGGAGCAGACATTACGCAAAATGCCTCCGCTAGTCGCGGCCAATGAAATACGTTCGCTTAAACAGGATTTGGCGAAAGTGAGTCGCGGTGAAGCGTTTCTCCTGCAAGGAGGAGATTGTGCCGAAAGCTTTGAAGAGTTCAACTATTACAACCTCAAACACTATTTTCAAACACTGCTGCAAATGGCGGTGGCATTAATGTATGGCGGCGGCGTACCGGTGATTAAGGTGGGACGAATCGCCGGGCAGTTTGCCAAACCACGTTCCGCCCCGACAGAGATGATTGAGGGAGTCGAATATCCCAGTTATCGTGGTGATATGGTCAATGCCATGGCTGCCGACAGTGAGCTGCGCAAGCCGGACCCGCAGCGGATGGTCGAGGCCTATCAGCAATCTGCCGCCACATTGAACTTTCTGCGTGCATTGGCAAAAGGACACGCGGCGCTTCCCAGCATCAGTGAATGGAATAGCGAGTTTCTGGAGCGCACGCCTCAGCGTAGCCGCTTTACCGATCTGATTCGCCAGATCAATGAATGTCTGGATTTTATTCAGGCGTGCGGCTTGCCGATTGACCAGATTCAACAGTTGAAGGAAGTCAATTTCTACAGTTCGCATGAAGCGCTGTTGCTCAACTACGAAGAGGCATTGACCCGCATTGAAGATGCAACAGGCCTGATTTATGACCTTTCGGCCCATATGCTGTGGATTGGAGACCGAACTCGTAAGCTCGGTGATGCGCATATCGAGTTCATGCGCGGTATTGGCAACCCGGTTGGGGTGAAGGTCGGCCCATCCATGCAGCCCGATGAACTGATTGAGGTTATTGATGCCCTCAACCCTCAGAATGAGGCCGGGCGGCTCGTGCTGATTACCCGCATGGGAGCAGAGAAGATCGGCGAGTTATTGCCGCCATTATTACGAAAAGTAAAAGCTGAAGGCCGCCAGGTGATCTGGTCGTCTGATCCGATGCATGGCAATACCATCAAATCACCCAATGGCATCAAAACCCGTCGCTTTAATGATATTCTGACTGAATTAAAGCAGTTTTTTGCGATTCACCAGGCAGAAGGAACCGTTGCCGGTGGCGTGCATTTTGAGATGACAGGGCAGGATGTAACGGAATGCCTCGGAGGAGCGCAGGCAATCTCGGAAGTGGACTTGCGCGAACGCTATCATACACATTGTGACCCACGCCTCAATCATTCCCAAAGTCTGGAAATGGCGTTTCTGATTGCGGAGGAATTACGCGCGGCGCGAGGCCATTAATCCTCGATGATGCTGCCCCAGGCATCGCGCTGAACCGGTCGGCCCCAGGCATCTTTTTCAACGGCGCCGCCCCAGGTATCGGTTTCCTGCTTATTATCCCCCGAGGCAAAGAAGCCGCGTTTCTTTTTCTTTTTTGCGCCATCTTCTCCTGTCAGTTTTTGCCGACGGCGTTCCCGCTTCTCTTCTTTCTCCGCTTTCATACGCGCCATTTCTTCCAGCGCTTCTTTTGCCTTGTCTGACAAGCCGGTGTTACTGCTGGCATCGGTACCGGGCAATGCCACCCCACCGCGACTACCGGCCTCGTCCAGCATTTTTTTCTTAATTTCTTCCATGCGCTTTTTGGTTCGGTCTTCGTAACTCTCATTACCGCCACTACTCTCCCGCGCTTCCTGAATGGCTTCTTTCATCGACATTTTGCCGCCTGATTTCACCAGTGCTTCTTTGATTGCTTCACTCGCCGCACTTTTCCGGTTGCCACCTCCTGGGATATTCACCATTTTTTCAACTCCACTCTATGTTATGACGATGGTGTGTCGGAACGCATTACAACTCCAGTCTATAGGCATATTATACGAGGTTAATATGAAAATTATATTATATAGCGTGATATTGATGTTCTGTGCCTCGCTTGAGGCATGGGCAATGGGCGATAAACCCGCCGGGGAACCATTGCCACCACAGGAAAAACACGCGCTTACGATCAACTCGAAAAACGGAACATCACACCGCTTTGAGGTTGAAATAGCCAATACACCCACGACTAGATCCATTGGCATGATGTATCGCCAGGACATGCCGAAAAACACTGGCATGCTGTTTATTTTTGACCAGGAACAGCAGGCGACCATGTGGATGAAAAATACATTCCTGCCGCTTGATATGTTATTCATTCGCAACGATGGAACAATCATTCATATCCACCGCAATGCAACGCCGCACTCTACCGAGCGTATTTCGTCACCCGCCCCGGTGATCGCGGTGCTGGAATTGTTCGGCGGCGTCACCCAAACATTAGGGATCAATACAGGTGATCGCGTCTCCGGCCCGGCATGGGTAATCCATACCCCCGGGTAAACCCGGGGTCGTTTTCCCTGCGGGGATACGAACGCAATGCGTTCACCATCCTGCTTGTACAGTCCGGATACTCATTCACTCACGCCTGAAGGCGTGGTGCTCTGTCCTATGGAACGTATAGATTCAAAATTGTAGCCCGGAGCCCCAAAAATAGATCAGCAGGTAGATACCAAGCATAATGCTGACCCACATCACTGAGGCTCCCGCCACGGCATTGCGAGCGAAAATACCTTCCGGGCAATGATAGGTGGAAATAATGCGCGCGCCAAGGCGATAGAGCAGCAGCCCAAGTTCCTTAATGCCCTCAACGCCGCAGGTGAGAACCCACAGGCTCCAGCGTAGAAAGCGATAGGCTGGTACGCGCCATACCCAGTCAATATCGAGACTGATCGTCAACGATCGCTGCAGCCAGGGAAGCATGATAAAAAAGGCAAGGCCGGAGAAGAGCAGAAGCTGCAATTGTGCCACCCAATGGCTGACAGTATTAGGCTCATAATCCGGCATCACGGGCAGTAGGTGATAGACCATCTCCGGCCACAGGCCCGGAATCAGACACAGGAGGCTAAAGCCAATCATGGCAGCATTCATCGTCCCGCCCGGGTCTTTGGGGCGCAGGCCGCTATCGCGCTGGAAAAAGACAAACCAGGGATATTTAATGCCGGCATGGAGAAACACGCCGGCACTGGCTGCCATCAGCAGGAACCAGATGGTGGTTAAATGCTCATCGGCGGCGGCAGAGCTGATGAGAGACTTACTGATAAAACCGGAGGTTAGTGGAAAGGACGAGATGGCCAGCGCCCCGATAATGCCGCAGATAGTGGTCAGTTTCATCGAATGATACAGCCCGCCAAGCTCAGTACATAAGCGTTTGCCGGTTTGCTCAATCACCGCCCCGGCAGACATCATCAACAGGCCTTTATAGATAATATGGCAAAATGCGTGCGCGGCGGCTCCAAGCAACGCCAGCGGGGTGCCGATGCCGATCGCAACCGTCATAAACCCGACCTGATTGACGATGCTGTAAGACAGGATGCGGCGTATGTCATTCTCCAGCATGGCATAGACAATGCCGTAAAATACCATGAACAGCCCGAGATAAATCAACAACTCCGTGCCCGGAAACAGCATGAGGAGAGCAAAAACAGAGGTTTTGGTGGTAAAGGCCGAAAGAAACACCGTGCCGCTCGGAGAGGCTTCGGGATAGCTGTCAGCGAGCCAGGGAGAAAAAGGAGGCGCGGCGAGATTGATCAGGATGCCGATAAATATCAGCCAGATGGCAATTTGCATCAATGTTTGCTGCTGTGCGCTGAGTGTCGCCAGAGCAGGGTCTGCGGCCACAGGCCAGGCAAAAAGCGAGGGCAGGTGAATGGCGAAGGCGGTGATTTCATCATGCCCGACCAGGCCGATATAGGTGGTGATGCCTTCCATCAGCAGGACGCCGCCGAGAAAGTGCATGGCCGCATAGCGCATCCCGGCACGGCGCGCCATAGGCGTGCCGCCAGCCCATACCACCAGAAGCGACCCCATCGCCATCAATTCCCAGAAAATCAGGAAGGTCAGCATGTCTCCGGCATAGACAACACATAAGGCGCTGCCAGCATAGACAAAAGCCGCAGGCAGCTCGATATGTCGGCCTTTGCCAAAAGCGAACATCGCCCCTCCCAATGCCGCCAGGGCGAAAGCGGTGGCGAAAATAGTGCTGTATGCATGGACATGCATCAGGTGAAAGCTGTGACCGAGAGCGACAAAGTCTAGCCGGTCGCCGGGTGAAAGTTGCCAGATATCGAGCAGTACCAGGCAGGGAAGCAGCAGGCTCACATGGTCGCGCAGCTTCACCGGCAGCGCCAGCATCAACAATCCGCCTGCCATCAATAACAGGCCGGGAGAGCCGAAATAGCTAATGGTGTTGATTGTGGTGACCGGATCAACCGCCATCAACGTGTCTCCCTGGACTGTTGAACGTAATAATCCTGCGGGCGTTTGAGCAGTAATCCCAGACATTTAGAAAAAATAACAATTGCCGCACAGCTGGCAAATCCATACCAGGCAAAAAAGAACGGTGTGGCATCCAGCCCAAAATGTCCGTGCAGCGGAACGAAGGCATTGGCAATCAGCGTCGCCAACAGGATAATGGCAAACCATGTCCACAGGCGTTTGAGCAGCGTTGGACTAAAATCGGAATAGCGTGGCGGTTGCGTCGACATGGAAAATAGCCTCAGTAATGCAGCAGATCTTTAGGAATCAGCGTAAAGATAATGTCTTCAATGCTTTCCGGGAACAGGAAAAAGCCGATACAGGCGGTGGCCGTGATAGAAATGGCAATGAGGATGCTGCGCGGGGCCTCCCCATGACGTTTCTTGCGTGCAGGTGGATCAAGGAAAAAGGCCTGATAAATAATGGGCAGGAAGTAAGCCCCGTTCAGCAAAGTAGAGGCGATAAACACACCAAATGCGACATAATGCTCGGCGAGAAATGCCCCTTTGAGCATATACCACTTACTTAAAAAACCAACGGTGGGCGGAAGGCCAATCATCACCAATATACCGATACTAAAGGCGATCATGGTGACCGGCATCATCTTGCCAATGCCATCCAATTCACTGACATTTTTCTTGCCGGACGCGGTGTATATCGCGCCTGCACCAAAGAACAGGGTGATTTTACCCAATGCATGGGCCGCAATGTGGGTAATGGCCCCGACGAGTGCATAATCGGTGAAAATGGCAGCGGCCATCACAACATAGGAGAGTTGCGAAATAGTGGAATAAGCCAACCGCTTCTTTAGATTATCCTGCTGCAAGGCAATGAGAGATGAGATCAGAATGGTCAATCCGGCAAGCCAGGCGAGCCAGCTTCCGGCGATCCAATGACTCTCTGTAATCATCGCCATGTAATCAACGCCGAAGATATAGACCAGCACTTTGACAATAATAAACACCCCGGCTTTCACCACAGCCACGGCATGGAGTAAGGCACTGACAGGGGTAGGGGCGACCATAGCGGCAGGCAGCCAGCGATGCACTGGCATCAGGGCGGCTTTGGCCGTGCCATAGGCGAAAAGCAGCAGCATCAGACCAAGCGGCCAGCCACAGATATTGCGGATAATACCGCCATATTGGTAATCCAGTGTGCCTGCATGATACCAGACCCAGATAATGGCAGGTAATAACAGCCCAAGCGAGGTGCCCATCAAAACGCCGAGATAGGTGCGGCCCGCCATGCGTGCGTTCTGTGTACCGGCATGCGTCACCAGAGCAACGGTGCCCAGGGTCATACCTTCATAGAAGACAAAAGTGGTAAAAAGATCTTCGGCATAGGCAATGCCCATGGCGCAGGTGATGGCCACGGCAAAGCACATAAAAAAGCGTGTCTGGTGTTGTTCTTTATTCCCACGCATATAGCCAATGGCATAAATCGTCGTCACCACCCACAGCAGCGAGGCAATCAACCCAAACAGCATGCCGAGCGGCTCCAGTTTGAGTGATAGGCTTAGCTCTGGCAGTAACTGCACAAGCGTTACCTGCGGCCTGGCACCGGCATGAAAATGGTCGAGCAGACTAAGATTGGTTGCCGCCAACAGCATGCCGCCCAATAACGAGACCGCCTCTCGCACATCCGGTTTGCGATGAAACAGCGGCAGAAGAACAGCAACCGCCAGGGGCAGGGCCAGCGTCATCCACAGCAGGGTGGAGGGAGAGTCCGACATCCAGTTCATGGCTGTACCTCGCCGGACACAATCGACATCGTCCCGGGTGAGACAGGCATGGAGTCAGCCAACAGAATCTGCGCCGCTTCCGTTGCAACAGCCGCCGTAAATTGTGTGTCGATGCCTACATACCAACTGGCCAGAACCATCATCCAGGTAGGAATCAACATACCAGGGGGTGCTTCTTTAAGCGCAGCACTGCGCGGGCCCGGCTGGGCAAAATACATCGCATCCACCACGCGCCAGATATAGATCAGCGCAAGCAGCGAACCCGCCACGACGACCAGTGCCATAATCCACCAGCCATCATCCACAGCGGCATTGAGCAAATACCATTTACTGATAAAACCACCGCTGAGAGGAACACCGATCAACGCCAGCCCGGCAAATACAAACGCCATGGAAGTGAATGGCATATGGCGGGCAATGCCGTAAAAACTGGTGATCTTCAGCTTGGTAATGCCCACCCGGCTAAATGAATACGCCACACACCCTACCACCATAAATAAAGCGGCCTTGGTGATCCCATGATTGGCCAGATGAACAATGCTGGCACGCAGGCCATCAAACGTGCCAAGACCCAGCCCCATCACGATGTAACCAATTTGAGCGACACTGGAATAGGCAAGCATTCGTTTGATATTTAACTGATAAATAGCAACGAATGAGCCAACAAGAATGGCAGGTACTGACAGCAGCAGCAGAATTTCACCTAATGGCATAGTCTCATAGGTGAATTCATAACCGAACAGGCTGAGCAACATGCGAATCAACGCATAGACACCGACCTTGGTGGCCGTGGCGGCAATAAACACCGAGACAAAATGCGGCGCAAAGCTATAGGCATTCGGCAACCACATATGCAGCGGGAAGAGGGCAATTTTCATGCTCAGCCCCACCACGATAAAGGCAAAGGCCGCCAGCACCGGTTTTGTGTCGCTAATGTCAGGCAAACGCTGCGCTAAATCGCTGATATTGAGCGTGCCGGTCATCATGTAGAGCAGGCCGACGCCGATCAGGAAAAATGTCGCCCCGATTGTGCCGATGATCAAATATTGAAAAGACGAAGACAGGGCCCGGCGATCACGTCCCATGGCAATCAAGGCATACGTTGCCAGAGATGAAATTTCTAAGAACACATAGAGATTAAAGGCGTCATTTGTGCCGACAATCCCCAGCAGCCCGGCCATGCATAACAAGTAGAGCGTGTAAAATAATGGCTGCTTTGCTTTCGGAACGTCCTGTTCAACGCTGTCACGGGCAAATAAAATGGCAATTGCCCCAACAAAGCTGACGATCATGAACATGAAGACGGCCAGCCGATCAACGCGGTACTGAATACCGTAAGGCGCTACCCAGTCACCCAATTCATAGTAAATCACATGGTGATGACTGGTCTGCAGAAACAATGCCATGGCCACGCCGAAGGTCAACCAGTTGCCGATCACCGCAACCACCCAGGCCATGCCACCGCGCGGCATGATGACGCATAGTGCGGCGGCAATCATGGGAATGATAACCTGTAAGATCGGCAGGTGAGGAAGCATCAGGAGCCAGACCTCCGTGATGAAGCCGATGATTCTCGTTTTTTAGGCCGCGTTTTACCGGCCAGTTCCGCATTATCTTCTGCAATAATCTCAGACTCATCAATAGTGCCATAGGCCTGTTTGATACGCACGGCAATGGCCAGTCCGACAGAAATGGTAGCGACACCAACCACAATAGCGGTGAGCATCAATACATGGGGCAGGGGGTTGCTGTATGAATACTGCCCTTCCACAAGAATAGGCGCAACAGAACCTTCAACCCAGGCAACCGAAATATAGAAAAGCAGGACGGATGTTTGAAAAACACCAAGTCCGATCAATTGCTTGACCAGATTGTTGCTGACAATCACGATATAGAGGCCCATCATCATCAAAACAATGGTGACCCAGTAATTGTAATGGCCGATCAGATCTATGCCACTATACATCAGCGATCTCCTCCATTGCCTCTTCCACTGCGTCGGGTGAATGGGTGGCAAAAGCAATGAAAATACTGGTCAGCACGCAGGTGACGCTCAGGCCAATCGCTAACTCGACGATCATGATCATCCAGAATTGACCGACCAGCGGGTTTTCAAAATAGACATTGTAATTAAGCAGGTTGCCGCCAAGAAACAGGCTACCGATAGCCACGCCAACATACATGAACACGCCAACAGCACTTAACCATTTTAACAGGTGAAGCGATACGACACGCTGCAGATGGTGCACACCAAAAATCAGCGCATAGATAATGAATCCTGCTGCCAGGATGGCCCCGGCCTGAAACCCTCCACCTGGACTATATTTTCCATGCATCAGCACATACAGCCCAAAAAGGAAGATAAAAGGCAGCAGAATTTTGCAGACAATACGCAGAACGAGTTGATCACGCATCCGGCTTCTCCTTCCGCCTGGATTGCCCGCCCCGGCGTGGCGAGAGCAATAGCAAGACGGCAGTCAGGGCCGTAAACACCACGATGACTTCGCCAAATGTATCCCAGGCACGATAGCTGGCCAATACACCGGTCACAATGTTGGGGATGCCGATTTCCGGCTTCATTTGCTGAATGTAATAGGGGGCCACATGTCGATTAGCCGGCGCGGCATCATCGCCAAAATGCGGCATATCGGAGGTGGCGTATATCAGCGAAGCTCCTACCACCGTGACAACTATCAGACCGGGCAAAGCGTGCTTATTAACGCACGCCTCTTCACGCCCGGTAAAGACGAGTGTCGCCAATAGCATAATGGTGCTAATGCCTGCCCCAACGGCAGCTTCGGTAATGGCCACATCCGGCGCTTCTAAAATGAGATACATCAATGCCATCAACAGGCTGAAAATCCCAGACAACATAGCGGCTGCCAGCATGTCGCTCATTTTGATGATCGCGCCTGCCACAACGACGAGAAAGGTTAGAACAACCAGGTTAAGCACCGTGTGCGTTGATATGCCAAACACCATTTCTGTCATGACTTACGCCTCTTTGACGTAGATGCGGCGACGGCCGATTGACGATGGCCGTTGCCTTTTTTCTCATCCGTGACGTTCAATACGGCGCTTTTTGCAAGTGCGTGCGACGATGTCGGATTGGTGAAAAGAAGAAAAAGCATTAGAAACAGTAGCTTAATGGCAATTAGCGCGCTATCGGCCTGTAACATCAACCCAAAGGTGACCAGCGGAATGCCCATCGAATCTTTGAGCCCTGCCGGGTGCAGGCGATTAAAGAAATCCGGCATGCGTACAATGCCGACTGCTCCAGTCAGCGTAAAAAACGCTCCTAAAATAATCAGGCCATAACTAAACCAGTCAATGATCATCATGGCTTCTCCTGCCCATGCAAAATATGATCATCACTGGATTCAACGACCTGGTGATCAAAGCTGCCATAACGAAAGAATTTCAGCATAGCAATGGTGCTGGTGAAGTTAATCAGTGCGTAGACCAGCGCGATATCGATAAACATCATATTATCGACCATGAAAGCGAGCAAGGCGATGGCAATGACCGTGTTGCTACCAAATGCGTTCACAGCAAGCAGACGATCCTGAATTGATGGGCCCAGAATGCCGCGGATAATCACCAGCGCCATACTGACCAGAATCGCTATCAGTGCAATATCAATCACCTGCATTACGACATCCCCGTCAGTCGTTTGACCCATTGCTGCATACGCCCGTCTTTCAGGTCTTTTAGGCTGCTTTTCTCCAGCGCATGGACATAAATATGCGCGGTTTCATCATCTTCCTGCTCAATATTGACCGATACGGTGCCCGGTGTCAGGGTAATGGAG
Organism: uncultured Rickettsiales bacterium; assembly: GCA_964435165.1. GTDB lineage: Bacteria > Pseudomonadota > Alphaproteobacteria > Rickettsiales > RI-342 > CAYSXY01. Next base: position 76,644 of record CAYSXY010000001.1, on the reverse strand, counting down.
TTGGCGTAGGCAGCATGGCTGCCAGGATCATGTTGATTACTCACAATCGTCTCAAAATCAGGGTCAATGCGCAAATTTTCTGCCAGCGTAACGTGCGCCACACGCGCACTGGAGAGAAACATTTCTTTAAACAGCCATAACCAGTAAAGTGGGGCGCCAAGGCTCAAATGGAGTGGCTGGCCTTCATCGTCGATCACATCCATACGGTGAACTATGACGACACATAAAAAGCTGCAGATAACGCCGGAAATCAGGAAAAATGGCTTGTCAAAGCCGGACATGATATACCAGCTAATGCACAAAAATACGAACAGTAGAAAACTGCGAAAAAGCACCATGGATGCGATGACTCACGATGATGGAACTTACGGTCGATCTGACATCGGGCAACATTAAGTATGATCATGCCCTGGCAGCATGGCGCGAGTATGCACAGAAAAAACGAACACGCAAGGAAAGCCGACCGGATATTATTGGCGCGAATGAGCATTTATTGGCGTTTAGGCCGAACCATGCTATGAAGAAGAGTGAACATACCTACAACCGGTGAAAAGGAATGGTGCATGTCCGACATGCAGACGTTAAAACATGTAACCCCGCTGTTGGATCAGGTGGACACGCCTCAGGCACTACGCCAGTTAAACGAATCTGATCTGCCACAGTTAGCAGATGAACTCAGGCGCGAAACCATCAACGCAGTGGCTTCCACGGGTGGTCATCTGGGGGCTGGCCTTGGTGTTGTCGAGTTGACCACAGCATTGCATTATCTGTTTGATACGCCCAAAGATAAGCTGATTTGGGATGTGGGGCATCAGGCCTATCCCCACAAAATTCTCACCGGCAGGCGGGACCGCATTCGCACGATTCGCCAGAAAGATGGATTGTCCGGCTTTACCAAACGCGGTGAAAGTGAACATGACAGTTTTGGCGCCGGGCATAGCTCCACCTCTATTTCGGCGGGGTTGGGCATGGCCGTGGCGCGGGATCTTCGAGGAGAAGATCATGAAGTGATCGCCGTTATCGGTGACGGGGCCATGAGCGCTGGCATGGCATATGAGGCGATGAATAATGCCGGGGCATTGGGTACACGCTTGATTGTGATTTTAAATGACAACGATATGTCCATTGCGCCGCCAACCGGAGCGATGAGCACCTATCTTGCTCGCCTTGCCTCCTCGCGTGGCTATCACCACTTACGCGATTTAGGTAAAAGTATTTTGCGGCGTTTTCCGCGTCCGCTGGCGCAGGTGGCGCGAACTGCTGAACATTATGCTCGTACATTGGCAACCGGCGGCGCATCTGCCGGAGCGACCTTGTTTGAAGAAATGGGGTTTTACTATGTCGGCCCGATTGATGGCCATAACCTCGACCATCTGTTGCCTGTACTCAAAAATGTTCGTGATCAGCGCGATTCTGGCCCCGTGCTGGTCCACGTCGTCACTAAAAAAGGCTATGGTTATGAACCGGCGGAATCCTCCGCCGATAAATATCACGGTGTAGCAAAGTTTGATATACGCACCGGCGCGCAGGTCAAGTCAGCGCCAAAAGCGCCGAGCTATACCAGCGTCTTTGCCAATAGCCTGATTGCCGAGGCAGAGCGTGATGACCGAATCGTAGCGATCACCGCGGCGATGCCGAGTGGCACGGGGCTGGACAAATTTGCCAAGGCCTTTCCTGAGCGTTGTTTTGATGTCGGCATTGCCGAACAACATGCGGTGACATTTGCCGCCGGGTTGGCTGCGGAAGGGTATAAGCCGTTTGCTGCTATTTATTCCACCTTTCTTCAGCGTGCCTATGACCAGGTGGTGCATGATGTCGCGATTCAACAGCTGCCGGTGCGTTTTGCCATAGACCGCGCCGGGCTGGTCGGAGCCGATGGCCCCACCCATGCCGGCAGCTTTGATATCGGCTATCTCTCCATGCTCCCTCACATGGTCGTCATGGGCGCTGCCGATGAGGCGGAACTGAGCCGCATGGTGGCGACAGCAGCGGTGATTGACGATGCACCCAGCGCTGTGCGTTACCCTCGAGGCGAGGGAGTCGGCGCGACCATTCCTAGTCATCCTGCGCCTTTGGAGATAGGAAAAGGACGCATCCTGCGCGAGGGAGCGGGGATAGCATTATTGTCGTTCGGCTCGCGTCTGGCCGATGCAGAGCAGGCGGCAAACTGGCTGGAGGCAGAGGGATTGCCGATTACGCTGGCCGATGCCCGCTTTGCCAAGCCGTTGGATACCGCACTGATTAATCAGTTGGTGCGACATCACCATACATTCGTCACACTTGAAGAAGGAGCGCGTGGTGGCTTTGGTGCTCAGGTGATGCATTATCTGGCAGAAACCGGTGCACTGGATACAGGCCTGCAATTGCGCACATTGACATTGCCGGATCGTTTTCAGCAGCAGGCATCGCCGCAGCAGATGATTGAGGAAGCACAATTGGATGCGGTATCCATCGCCGATTGTCTGCGCCGTTTGCATCATGCCGCTTCTCTCACGCCCAAGCCTGGTCTGGCAAAAGTCAAATTAGCAAAAGTGTAAAAGCGCAAGGTGACTGATCATGAGTAGAAAAGTCGTTGTCTCAATCATCGCTTTACTGGTGCTGAGCGTATTATTATGGGCAACGACCGGGCGTCTCTTGCAACCTGACTATGCTAAGCTCTGCTCAGAACTTTCAGAAAAAGAGCAAAAACCATATAGTTTTGGCCAAGGCAAACTGATACGCTTCAACGAAGTCTCGCCGCCGGACTACATACCGAGACATCGCGACAAACCGTTATTCTACGCCGCAATGTTTCAGTCAGAGACACTTGGAACTGTTGAAGTACGTATTCCATGGATATGGAAAGATGCTTCCGCTCCCGAACAAGAGCTGGTGCTGGCACCGCTTCCTATCTCTCTCTCTGAAGGAAATCACTATGCCTTCTGTTATGAAAAGGAAGCGATTGGTTCTGGCGATATGACAGTTAATGTTATTCGCCATCTGGATACCATCCGGCAGATTGATTGAGAAACCAATCAATAGAATCAAAGAGTCGGGAAGACAAAAAAATTGCGGGGCCGCTTTGCTACCGGCCCCGCCTCCTATACGCTGAAACTGAATCTGTGTGCAAAAACATCATCTGTTTGGATAAATTAAGAGTATCCTGCAATGAAGACAATCGAATGACAGAATGGTGAAAGTTTTGCGTCATAGCCGCTTGAAATCACAGCATTTGCACATGACGGCTATGCGCTGCAAGCATTCATATGGCATACATCATGATTCCATCGCTGATCGCATTATTATATAAAATGACATAGAGAGTGTCGTCACAAGATAGAGAATGTGATGACACTCTCTATAGCCATTCACATTAATTTTCATACAATCTGAATGGCTATGAGGCCGCGACTGCTGCCCGCGCCATAGTTGGCGCGTAAGCCTTAGTGGCGTCTGAACGACCCACTAATTTCTGTACAGAAATTGGTGGGAAAAGCTATAAGACTTAAAGGGGAGAATTTATGTCGCATGCACTAAACCAGCCTATTCATCAGGGATCTGCCGCGCGTTCGGATTTTGTTCATCAGATAGAAGCTAATCTTCTGCATATGCGCGATAAAGGCACCTACAAAGCGCACCATGCCATTGAAAGCCCGATGGATACGGAAGTGGACATGGACGATGCCGGGCATGTGCTGGTGTTATCCGCCAATAACTATTTGGGGCTGGCCAATCATCCACAGGTTGTCGCAGCCGGTAAGGCGGCACTGGATCAGTATGGTGCCGGCACGGCATCCGTTCGCTTTATCTGCGGTAGTTTTACTATCCATAAGGAGATTGAATCGGCGCTGGCGCAATTACACCAATGCGACGCTGCCTTGACCTATCCTTCTTGCTGGCAGGCAAATACCGGCGTGATTCCAGCGCTGGCCGGGCCGGAGGATGTGATCATCAGCGATGCGCTGAACCATGCATCGCTCATTGATGGCTGCCGCATGTCAAAGGCAAAACGCATGATCTACCAACATGCTGATATGGATGATCTGGAAGCTCAACTGAAAGAAACAGGCGAAGCACGGCGACGTTTGGTCATTACGGATGGCGTGTTCAGCATGGAGGGTGATATTGCCCCACTGCCTGACATCATTGCGCTGTGTAAGGAATATGACGCGTTATTGATGGTGGATGACTGTCATGGCGTGGGGGTGATGGGGGCGCATGGCCGCGGCACAGCGGAGTATTTTGGGGTGGAAGGTGAGGTTGATATTATCACCGGAACCCTGGGCAAAGCATTGGGGGGCGCGGCCGGTGGCTATGTGGCGGCTCCGGCGCCGGTCATTGAATATCTCTATCAGGTCTCACGGCCGCAACTCTTCTCCAACGCATTGCCGGCTACCGTAGCAGCCAGCGCGCTGGAAGCGATCCGGGTGATGGAACGTGAAGCGGAGCGCCTGGCCAGGCTGCATGAACTCGTCGCCATGATGCACAATGGATTGAAAGAAAAAGGATTCACGCCACTGGATGGCCCATCTGCCATTATCCCAATTATTGTGGGAGAAACCTCATTTGCGATTAAGATGAGTCAGGCGCTATTGGAAGAAGGCATCTTCATTACAGGATTTGGCTATCCCGTTGTGCCGGAAGGAGCAGCACGGCTTCGTATTCAAATGAATGCTGCGCTTACCGACGATCAAGTCAGTTTTGCACTGGACACCTTCGAGCGTGTCGGGAAATCACTCGGCGTGATTTAGTGCACGCTGAGGCGGCGGTTATTACATAACGGCTGGATCAGCGGCGCTTGCCTGCTTATCGTAAAGCGCGAACGGCAGAGAAATTGACCATGCCAGTCATTTGCTGATTGTAGAAATCCTGCACATTATCAACTTCAAGATCGAGCAGGTTCAGATTTTGAATCACCGTGTTATCATTTGTGTTCTGAATCACAGTCATGATACGGTTCGCGTCATTCAGCAGCTCTTGCGGGTAGGCAATATTGCCTTCACCAACACGAACCAGCTTGGATAGGTCATTGACGTTGAAAGTCGGTGTCACTTGAGGTGTCAGTCGCACTTCATGGACCACACGGCCATCGATAATAGTTTGTGTCGTCAGGGTGAAATTCACTTCCAAGCCATTTGCGTCGATATACGCTCCACGCATCCCGGAAAGTTCCTCGTCACTTACCTTGTTTTCAGCCCCAAAAAATGCCTCTGCGTCGGCGCCACTATCGGGCACATCATCAATAAAAGCGTGGGCCGGCATCGCCAGTGAGAGCAGCAATGCCACAGTGGCAGCACTCTGTGTCAGGCGAGAAAGAGATGCACTAAATCCAACGGTCATGAACGTCATCATCCTTAATAATAGTTCGGTGCGGTGCGCAGATTGAGATAGAAGCTCGATAAATCCTGCAAAGAGGTTGCCTGTGCAGTAATCGGAGCCTGACCAATCATGGCCCATTCCGTTATTTGGTTGAAATTGCTTTTGGCGATATCAATATCGTCACGAATGACAAAGAGAATACCGTTCCACATCGATTCAAACTTCTCACGCCCCATGCTGCGCAGGCCTAGCGCTGGGTCGCCCACCAATACATCATCGTCGGTAACGCCTTTGATAACAACAAAGTGCAAATAGCCATTATAGTTAATGAGGACGATAGCTGGGATGCCTACTGAACTCAGTTGATCAAGCGATTGACGATAGCCATCGGCGCGCAGCCCCAGAGTGGCCAGATAATTTTTCATATCCAGAAGGGAGAAGCCTTCACGCTCGATTTTTTCCTGTTCGCCGACTGCATACATGGCTTCCAGCGCTTCTTCCTCCGTAATAGGTCGCTCATAGTGATAGGTCAGGAGTGTCGCAAGTGCAGCCGAACCGCAGCTGAAATCTTTTTGTTGAGGGATGACACCACTAAAGCGCCTTTCGGAGATGGTTTGCACCGGAACTGAAAAATTGCCGCCGACCGTATCCCATAATGCCAATTGCGCATGGGCGGGCGCCCCTTGTAGGGCCATCATCGTTACAAGTAATGTCAGTATGTGCCGCATATCCCTGTTTTCGTCTTTGTTTCGTGTACGAGCACCGTCCTTATCACGCCTGGCGACCGGATGCAGCGTAAATTATTCCATATGCAGGTTGACGATGGTCGAGTTCTGAATAATGACATTATTACCGGTATTCTGAATCACGCTGATCACACCGCTTGAATTTTGAAAGGCTTCATTCTGCAGGCGGTTATAGCCGGTAATGGAATCACCATTGATGGTGTTTTGCACAGCCGCCGCTTCCAGAATCGACACACCCAACGTTTCAGCGGCGAATGCACCCCGCATCTCATTCAGATTGTCATCCTGCAGCGTTTGAGCATTGAAGAATTCCATATTGGTAGCCAATGTCATACTCACAGAAGAAGGTGAGCCTTCCAGAATTGATGGCAGAGGCAGTGCCGGGCCATAATTCTCGGCATAACGCAGCCAGGTTGCATCAGTGCTGGCGTTCCACGGAAGAGAAAGGTCACGCCACGGGCTAAGTTCTCCAGGGAAAAACAGGTTGGATACCTGATGAGCCGGACCATACATTGGGCTGTAATTGAACACAGGCTGGTCGGCAACCGCTGGGCGGAAGCCTACAAGTGCGGCAACCGCGACAAAGGTCATAGCAATGGTCGACTTGCGTAAGCGCATTATCGTTATCCTGATATTAGGTTGTTACATCAAAGCAAAAGGAAGGATCCTGCTGGTTTGATATAACATATTGTGGTTGATGTTACGAAGGGGAAGTGCCGAATTCGGCACTTCCCGCAAATCGTAACAACGTTGGTTACACTCCGTATATTACGGGGTTACGCCATTGTTGATGGTCGCACGAACCGAAATCGACTGTTGAACATTGGAGTTCACGCCGGTGTTCATGTTCGCTGCGTTGATACCGCTGGAACCTTTGAAGGCTTCACCTTGCAGACGGTTACCTTGAATGGTCACATCTTGCAGATCCCAGTTCACGGTCGAGTTAGCAACGGTCGAGTTCAGAACCGAAGCGGTAACTTGGCTGTTACCCTGGAACAGAACATCACCGCTCGTCACGTTCACGCTGTTGTCAACGATGGTGCGATTATCATTCATGCTGTTATCGCTGTTATCGTTGTTCGAATCAGTCGTGTTGTACGAGTTGTTGTCGTTATCCGAATCCGAAACGTTGTACGAATCGTCGGTGTTATTGGAATCATTCACCGAGCTGTCACTGTTGTCCGAGTTATCGGAGTTATCAGTGGTGTTGTACGAACCTTCAGTATTGTTCGAATCATTCACTGAGTTGTCCGAGTTATCGGAGTTGTCAGTGTTGTTCGAATCAGCGGTGTTGTAGGAATCGTTCACCGAGTTGTCGGAATTATCGGAGTTATCGGAGTTGTTCGAGTTGTCCGAGTTGTTGCTGTTGTCCGTGTTGTAGGAATCAGCAATATCGGTGGTCGAGTTGTCCGAGTTGTCCGAGTTATCGGAATTGTCGGTGTTGGTTTCGGTGTATACCGAGTTGTCCGAATTGTCGGAGTTATCCGAGTTGTTCGTGTTGTCGGTATTGTACGAATCATTCACCGAGTTATCGGAGTTGTCGCTGTTATCCGTATTGTAGGAATCAGCGATATCCGTGGTCGAATTGTCCGAATTGTCCGTATCGGTATCGATCGAGTTGTCGGAGTTGTTCGAGTTATCCGAGTTGTTGGAGTTGTCGGAATTGTTCGAATTGTCCGAGTTATTGCTGTTATCCGTGTTGTAGGAATCAGCGGTATCGATCGAGTTATCCGAGTTATCGGAATTATCAACATCGGTATCCGTATCGGTGTTGAACGAATCGGTTTGCGTGGTGGTTGTGGTCACCAGGCTGTTGTCCGAGTTGTCCGTGTTGGTTTCGGTGTAAACCGAATTGTCCGAATTGTCGGAGTTATCCACATCGGTATCCGTATCATTGTCATACGAATAGTCGTTGTCGATCGAGTTGTCCGTATCGGTATCAATCGAGTTATCGGAGCTGTCGTTGTACGAATCAGCGGTATCGATGGAGTTGTCCGAATTGTCCGAATTATCGGAGTTGTTCGAATTGTCGGTATCAATGGAGCTGTTGTCCGAATTGTCCGAGTTGTTCGAATTGTCGGACTGATCGTTGTACGAATCAGCGGTATCGATCGAGTTATCCGAATTGTCCGAGTTATCGGAGTTGTTCGAATTGTCGGTATCGGTATCGATCGAGTTATCCGAGTTATCGGTGTTATCGGACTGATCGTTGTACGAATCAGCGGTATCGATCGAGTTATCCGAATTGTCCGAGTTGTCCGAGTTGTCGGAATTGTCGGTATCGGTATCTACGGAATTGTCCGAATTGTCCGAGTTATCGGCATTGTTCGTGTTATCCGTGTTGTACGAATCAGCGGTATCGATCGAGTTATCCGAATTGTCGGAATTGTCGGTGTCAACAGAGCTGTTGTCCGAGTTGTCGGAGTTGTTGCTGTTGTCAACATCAGTATCAACATCATTGTCGAAATCGTAGTCATTATCAACCGAGTTATCGGACTGATCGTTGTACGAATCAGCGGTGTCGATCGAATTATCCGAATTATCCGAGTTATCAGCGTTGTTGCTGTTGTCAACATCGGTGTCTACGGAGTTGTCCGAATTGTTCGTGTTGTCAGCATTGTACGAATCAGCGGTATCGATCGAGTTATCCGAATTGTCCGAGTTATCGGTATCGATTGAATTATCGGTATCAATCGAGTTGTCCGAGTTATCGGTCAGTTCGCTGTTATCATTAAACGACGCATCGTTGGTGTCTTGCGACTGGTCAACGGTGTTGTTGTCGTTCTTGTTGCCATCAATGGCATCGTCCACAGCGTAAGCCGGGGTGCTGGCTACGGAAGCCAACAGAGCAACGGCAGACGTTGTGCCAAGAAGAGTTTTAAAATTCATTGTAATCCTCCAGAACGGATATTTATGAGATTTATTTGCGACGAATTTAAAAATGAACGAATAGTCAATATTCAAAAACGCCTTTACCTGCGCACTATGCATAATAGCCTTTTTCAAACATGCAAGTAAAAATAAACGCCCGTTAATGTTTGTTGTTAATAAGTAAATTTGGTGAACAGTCTGTATTCAAAAGCGCATCAATCCAAGCATAAGAGCGACTTATGAAAGATATTGCGAATCAATAATCATGAACGAGAAGTAAAAATAACAGCTATGCAGTTTAAGAATGGCAGCTATTCATGCAGGTTGAGGCTGAAAGGTGCGCGGAACACCAGGCGCACATCAGGTGCATCATCCGTCAGGCCAGCGCTGACGGTAAAGTTGAGATTCTGCGAGTCATTGACCTGATAAGAAAAACCAAGGTCGAGAGAACCAACCTGCAGCACATCGGAGGTGGGTAATGTATTACCATTCTGTGTGGTTTCAAACACCACGCTGTGACCATAGCCCACATTGAATGACGTGCGATCATTAATACCCAGGCCCATACCAAAGCTGAAGCTGATACTGTCGCCCGGATCAATCTCACCCGTATTGCCACCAAAGTCATTGGGCATATTATATAAGTACCCAAGATTACCGAAAAACACGACTGGGTCGGAGGGGAAGATGGCGGTGATGCTTGGCGAGAGAGCCCAGAAGCCGGAACCGGTCGGCAATTCTGTCTGCAGCCCGGTATCGGGGTCAATATTCACTTCAAACGGATTGGTGCCCGTGTTCGATTTCACGCGGAAATTTGCGACCAGGAAGGGCCAGCCGCCTTCGCCATTGGTTAACTGATAGTTAGCGCCGAACTCCAAATCGCCAATACCATCACCACTTACATCTGTCAGGCGCTCAACGCCAACGCCTTCGCCAATTGGCCGACTGAGCGTGCTGTCATTACGATACACATACGGCACTCGGGTGCTGATCTCCAGGCGGTTGGTCAGGCCATAGCGCAAGCCAAGCGATGCGCTGTACGTGTCACGGTCGATCTGCGAAATATCAAACGAGCCAATATTCAATGCCGGTACAATGGTGAAGCCCTCCACCGCGACTCGCAAGGTGGAAGCGCGGGAATATTCGAGCGACGGGTCAATAATAAGCTGTCCTTTAGAGAGCAAGACGCCCCCTTCATCTGCCAGAGTCGCAACCTCTACCGCCTGTGGTTTTTCCATCTCTTCTGTGCGACGCTCCGTTCCCACTTGATCAGGTACAGCGCTATCCGCTTGTTCAATGGCTTCCATCTCTTCCGGCAGAGCGGTTTCAAGCGCTTTGCTGAGACGTTTCTCTAACTTATCAATATCCCTAATCTGCTTATTAAGGCGTTGCTGGCTTTTCTCCAGTGCCCGAAGTTGTGTCTCCAGGGCGCGCTGCTGCACTTCAATCCGACCACGTTGCACCTGCAACTCTTTGCGCAAATCGGCAATCGATTCCTTATTATCGGCTGCCAGCGAATGAGTGGGCATTATGGCCACAGCTACAAAAGCGGTGCTGGCGAGGCAGGCAAAGGTGAGAGAGTGGGCAAAGCGCATGGGACTGTCCTGCTAGGAAGTACGGTTATGTTCTATCAGTGTGTTATGTAATGGCGCAAGGCCATGTTCATGCTGCGTGCACGAAAACAAAGAATAATCGCTTAAGAGCAAATGACGCGGCTTCTGTCAATTCTTTATTTTTTTACCATTATGCGCTGACTGCGACGAAATGCTGATGCTGCGTGGCTTTAGAATCCATAACGATTGTTAAACTTATAATGGCAAATCAGTGGCCTATGAAGCAGCGCCTTTACAGGTGAGAAAAAAAGGACTAAAAACTTGCTTTTGCATCAGCATCTCCATTGCACGCCCGTGCGATGCATTACAATAAACATCATAACAATGGAAAAGAACCATGCGCTCGCTTTCTTTTGCCCTTGCTTCCGCTTTACTCATCACTACTTCTTCTGCCAGCTGGGCGCAAATCGTGCCCCCCACCGCCGCGCCGGAACGGGTGCAACGCGACATCTTGCCGCGCAGTCTTCCAACGCCGAGGCAGGATGCAGTGATTGAACAGGAAGGCGCAACCACTGCTGGTGACGCCGCCATTCAGGAAGTCAGCTTTGTCCTCAATGATATGATGTTTGAGGGCAACAGTGTCTATGACGATGACATATTGAAAATGGAAGTGAGTGATTATCTCGGCAAGCGTGTGACCATGCGTGAGATTAATCAGTTGGCACGCAACATTACGGCAAAATATCGCCGTGATGGATATATCCTCTCGCGTGCCTTTATCGGCCCGCAGCGCATTAAAGATGGTGTCGTTACATTGCAAATTGCCGAAGGTCACATCAGCGATGTGAATATTCAGGGCGAGATCAAGGGCAGTGAAGAATTACTGCGCGCCTATGCCGCGAAAATTCAGGAAAGCAAGCCGCTCAATGTCAAAACACTGGAGCGTTACTTGCTGTTGGCCGATGATCTGCCGGGCGTGACCGCACGCGGCATTCTCCAGCCCTCGCAGATTGAAGCTGGTGCATCCAGCCTCGTGTTGCTCGTCGGGCATGATACTTATGAAGGGGCGATTCAGGCCGATAATCGCGGCAGCCGTCTGCTTGGGCCTTACCAGTTGACGGGCATCGCCGCTGCCAACTCGATTCTCGGCATGTATGAGCGCACAACAGTGCGTGGCATCCTCACCTCAGAAGTGGATGAACTGCGCTTTATTGATGTGGCACATGAGCAGCAGATTGGCAATGAAGGCACGCGGATAGAACTGCGTGGCGCCTACAGCATGACCGAGCCAGGCTCGTTCCTTGAGCCATTGAATATCGAAGGGGAAAGCACCCGTTTTGAAGTGGCTGTCGAGCATCCGTTTGTGCGCTCTCGTACGTATAATGTGTTTGCCCGTGTCGGGTTTGAGATGGTCGATACGGAAACCGATATCTCCGGCATCGAACTCTATGATGACAGTGTGCGTACGCTCTTTGCCGGCTTCAATCTCGATGTTGCCGATGATTGGCGCGGCATCAACCTGCTGGATATGCAGTTACGCCAGGGGATTGATGCGTTTGGCGCCAGCGATGACGGCCTCAACCGCTCGCGGCCTGATGGCGAAGCCGACTTTACCAGCATTAACGCGACCATCACCCGCCTGCAGGATCTGCCGCGTGACTTCTCACTCTTCACGAGTGTCACCGGGCAGTATGCGTTCGATCCGTTACTCTCGTCAGAGGAGTTCGGGGTAGGGGGCTCGCTGTTCGGCTCGGCTTATGATCCTTCGGAAATCACCGGCGATCATGGTGTCGCCTTCCGCGGTGAGCTACGCTATGGTCGTGCAACCGATTATGAATATCTCAGTTCTTACCAGGCTTATCTCTATTATGATTTTGGAGCGGTATGGGAAGAAGACGGCCTGCCAGGTGTGAGTGGGCGCGATACGCTTGCCTCGTTCGGTCCGGGCGTGCGCTTCAATGTCAACAGCCAAACCACCGGCTTTGTTGAACTGGCCGTGCCACTGACGCGTAATGTCAGCGCCGAACGCAATGACGGCGATCAGCCACGGCTGTTTGTTGGCCTGGTCCGTCGCTTCTAGATATAATTGTTAAACAGCAATGGCTTGGGGGCATTAATTTAAACAGTAGGGTGAATTAGCGCTTGATTTTAACAATTTGTTAAATATTTTGGGTGGCAGCGGTATCCCGTATTCAACCAGAATAACAACAGATCGTGTGACTACTATTTGGGTGATCGTCAGAGGAGTATAACCATGCGCACCACAGCAAAAAACAACCATAACAACGCCATCATGCATGGCTATGCCAGCTCCACTGCGCTCAGCCGCCGTCACAGCCCGGTGCAGCGCTGCCTCTCCGCTGTGGCGATTGCCGGTATGGTGACATTTGAAGCCGCCCGCTTTGCCAGTGCAGCGGATTTACCAGTTATGAATGCGGTGCGAGCAGGCTCTGCAGTGCTAAATACAGCTCCTGGTCAGAGTTCATCCACCAAGCATGTTTATGACTTATCAGATCGTGCTGCGATAGATTGGGACAGCTTTGATATTAATGCAGGCAGAGAAGTGGAATTTAATCAACCTGCACCGTCATCAATCGTTTTGAATCGTGTAATTAACAGCGCTACAGTACCGCAAATTAATGGTACGCTACGGGCTGACGGGCGTGTTATTATTGTTAGTCCCAAAGGCTTGCATGTTGGCGGCTCCATTTACAGTGCAGGATTTTTGGCTACAGCTGCTGATATTGATGTTGACGAGTTTGTAGCGGCTACAGACAACCTCTTTTACTTTGATATTCCCGCTTCCGGCGGAAAAATCAGCGTTTCCGGTCAAGTTAATACCAATATTGTGGATAATGCAGTGATTGCCCTTGTAGCTCCAGAGGTGGAGTTGCAATCAGGCGGTCAATTAAACGCAAACCAGAAAGATTTCGGTAATGTCATTTTGGCGTCTGGGCGTACCTTTGCTATTGGCCTGGATGGTGATAACATAATCGCGGTTGATGCTGGTAAAAGACCCCGCTCATTTCAAGGTGCGTATGATGATCCGGCACCCGGACATGGTGTGCCGTTTGCATTCCTGAATGATGGCAACAAAGTATCGGATGCACACACCTCTGCAGATCATGGTGTGACGGTTAATGGACGGATTAATGCCAATACACACCATAAAACTGGTGGTACAGTTATCTTAGCCGTTAATGCTGTCGATAACACCTTCGATATACCTATTAGCCGTCCGGCGAATATCACAAGTGAAATCAATGCATTATATTTGGTGGAAGATCCAAGTGGTGAGATTGTGATTGAGCCGACCACACCGGAGCCAACCACACCGGAGCCAACCACACCGGAACCGACCACGCTGGAGCCAACCACACCGGAACCAACGACACCGGAACCAACCACGCCGGAGCCGACAAACCCACCGGTTTCGACAGCGCCGCCATTGCCGACGCCGGAACCGTCAAATCCGCCGGTAAGTCAGCCGCCGGTTGAGTTCCCAACGCCGGAACCTAACCCGCCAGTATCACTACCACCGGAAGGTGAACCAACACCGGAGCCGACGCCTGCGCCCACACCGGCGCCCGCGCCAACGCCAACCGGCACGGTAGACCCCAGTGATGTAGAATTCGGCCCGAACGATCTCAACCGTCCGCTCATCTCCTTCTCTGAGCAGTCGATTGAGCAGGATACCAGCTTTGAAAGCTATGAAGTGGGCGTGTTTGACGTCAATATCGACCTCAGCGCAACGCAGGATCTAGGCAATATCCCGGCTGATCAGCTTGGTGCATTGGCCCCGGCCGCGGGTGACACCGGTACAGGCGCCGATGTCAATTGCGGAACGGCTGTGTTGCAGGACCCACTCGCGGTGAGCGAAGATGGGCTGGAATGTAATACTGAGAGCGATCTCGAGCAGTAAGTGCTGTTGTGATCCGCCATCGCCATTCACAGAAAATGTGAATAGCGCAGCTACCTGAATGCTCTGTCGTCATGAGCATGGCCCCGCCTAAGCCGCGGGGCCACCTCATTCTTAAAACTGCTGCTTCGCGCCAGCGACTAAGGCCGCAGGGTGAGAGGGCGCAGAAAACCTTCAGTTCAAATCTGTCTATCCGTTCCGCGGCAAATGCCGCCACCAGCCGCCTTCATTGATGGAATAAATCGGCAGGTAATGCCGAATGTCGCGGTCCGTGATCACCTGCTCAATCTGGTTATCGAGAATATACACCGTCTCCTCCGCATAGACAGCCAGAACCGAATGGATAATGTTCAGGTTGGTGTCCTGCAGTACCACCACGCGCATCTGCTCAGGCGGTACGCCCAGTTGCTTGAGGCTCATATATTTGGCAATGGCATAATCTTCGCAATCACCGTCACGGTTGAAAAATTCATAGGGTGTCGCCCAGTAATCCAACACCCCCCAATTGACCATATCCAGAATATAATCAGCCTGGTTGTGATAGCGATTCACCTGCCGTAGTTGCTCATCCAGCGATTGGCCTTGTAATGAAAGCAGAAAATCCTGCCAGCGCTGGTCAAGGCAGTAGGGGGATGTCTCCTGGCATTCCTGCCGCATCAGGCCACGATGTTTGGAATCGCGCTCCAACACGCCGAGCCATTTGGGAAAGAGACTGAGGTCATGCGATGGCGTTTCCGTGTAATCAAACAACGCCCTTGCCGGCGCTGAACTAACGATAAGAATGGCGATCACAAGGATGAAGTGTAACGTACGCACCAGGCCACGGCCTCTATGGAATGAAAGACGCTCATGCGTAGCATATTCGCCGCAGTGCTGACAATCTTTCCTGCGTCGATAAGCATGTGCGGCTTTTCGCTGGACAAGGCAGGCCACAGCGCGATAATCCACCACTATGGGAGACGCAACCACCGTTTCGAGCGAACAGAACAGAATGCAGCCGCGCACCTCGCAGCAAGCACGCCGGCGCTGGCTGCGCTATGGCTGGTTGATTCTGGCACTAGGCTGGACAGCGCTTGCATTGCTGGGCTTTATTCTGATGCTTTCCTATATTAATGAAGAAAAAGAGCGCGATATGCGCCAATGGCATATTCGCCTTGGCCTGATGGCGGATCATCAGGTGGCAGAGATTAATCGCTGGCTGGATAAACAGTTTGATATGCTGGACGGCATTACGACCAACCCGTCCGTGCAATTGTTCATCACCGAACAAGCGACCGCCAATGCACCGTCAGAAGCACCGGCAATGATGGCGCAAAGCGGGTTTATGCGTAACTTACTTAATGCAACGGTGCTCAGAGCGACAGCGCTGCATCAATCGGCCGCAAACACCGCGATGCCCATGAAGGCCGGGGTGGAGGGACCACCGGCAGGTGGGATCGCGCTCATCAATCGCTCGCACACTATCTTAGCCAGCTCCAGAGGATTTCAACTCCCGCCCGTGCTGCGCACCTTTGCGCAATCGCGTGAATTGACGGAGTCACTGCTCTTTGGTCCTTTCAAGCATGAAGAGGATGGGTGGATGATCGGTCTGATGCAGCCGGTGACGGCCGTGCAGCAGGATGCCGGAGAGAGTCAACCAGTAGGCTATGCTTTAGCGGTGTTGCCATTGAGTGCCGCCTTTTTTGATATGCTGACAGAGCAGCCGCTGGATGTTGCGACGGTCGAAACATTATTGCTACGTCGCGTTGCTGAGAGCCAGATTGAATATATGTCACCCGTGCTGCTTGGTGGTTACAATGCGTTTGAACTACGCATGGATGCATCAACGCCTGAACTCGCCGCCAGTCACGCGCTGACGATGGATACACCTTTTGCCCTGCGCACCGATTATCGCAATCAACTGGTGCTGATGACCAGCCGTCCTGTCAACTATAGCAATTGGACAATGATGCTGAAAATTGATGCCGCGGAAGTGCTGGCAGAGAGTGATCAGCGTGGCAAATGGATGGTAGGGAGCTATTTATTAGCTGTGCTGCTCGTCTCGGTCAGTATGTTGGCCGTGTGGCGCCACGCGACGGCCGTGCGAGCCCGACACGCCGCGGCCCATTATCGGGCATTGGCCAACCGCATCGAAAAGCAGGATGAGTTGTTTGAATTGATTACCTCCGCCACACCCAATGCTATTTTCATTATCGATAACGAGCATTACTACCGCTATGCCAACCGGGTGGCAGCGGAGCGTGCGCGGATGGAGCCGCGACGCATGATCGGAAAAACCATCACCGCCGTGCTGGGGGCCAGCAAGGCAGACGCTTATCTGAAGGCCAGCCGGGCGGCATTGGCGGATAATAACACCCATACGGTCACTCATCGTGTGCCTTCTGAAAGGGCTGGGGAAGGCGAGGATATTTTTGAATCCACACATATTCCACTGGAGAATATCCCGCTTCCGCAAACCAATCAGCGTACGCCCGGCACCCTCATCATTGAAAAAGACCAGACCAGGTTTGTGCATGAAAAAGAGCGTCGCGAACGCATTTTGCACCATTTGGTGGAAAGTATGGTCTCGCTTGTTGATAAGCGCGATCCGTATGCCGCCTCGCATTCGCGCAAAGTGGCTGCTGTTGCCGGCCATGTGGCGCGTGAAATGGGGTTGGTATCCCTGATGGTTGAAACGGCAGAAACGGCAGGCCGTTTGATGAATCTGGGAAAAATTCTGGTACCGGAATCCTTATTGACGCAAAAAGAAGTGCTGGATGAAGAAGGGCGGGCACGTATTCGCAATTCCATTCAGGCAACGGCGGATTTGCTCTCAGCGATTGAATTTGATGGGCCTGTGATTGACACTCTTCGTCAAAGTCAGGAGAGGGCAGATGGCAATGGACCGCTTGGACTCAAAGGTGATGATATTCTGCCGCCAGCGCAAGTGGTGATTGTGGCTAATAGTTTCGTGGCATTAGTCAGCGAGCGTGCCTACCGTCCCGGAGCGACAATTGATGAAGCCCTGCGTGTGATGATGGATGATATCGGCGTGATGTATAATCGCGCGCCGGTCGCCGCGCTGGTCAATTACATTGATAACCATCGCGGTCGTGAAGATTGGGAGTTGCTGGGCGAGACGCATAATCGCTATGAGACCGCCAGCGAACCAGCGTGAACGATAGAACGATAGAATCATAACAGGCGAACGATGCAAGACTTTGTCACTTACCTGCGAGAAACACTGAATCTTGGCCAGCACAGTGATTGGATTATCCAGATTACGGTGGTTATTTTTCTGAGCCAGCTGGCCAGCTTTTTTGCCAACCGTATACTCAAAAAATTACATACAAAACTGGAGAAAACAGCCAACTTTTGGGACGACGCGCTCATCGATGCGGCGCGGCGGCCTGTGCGCACCACGATCTGGATTGTGGGTATCGGTTTTGCGGCAGATATTATCTATCGCGCTACCGGCGCGCCTATTTTCTCCGGTGCCGGGCCTATTCGCGATGTGGGTGTCATCGCTGCAATGGCCTGGTTTCTCCTGCGCTTTATTAAAAGCGGAGAACGCAATTTTCGCCACCGCGTTGAAGAGCAGGGAAAAGAATTTGATGTCACAACGGCTAATGCCGTGTCCAATATTCTTCGTGCGACCGTCATCATCGCAGCGGTTCTGGTCTCGCTGCAAACGCTCGGTTTCAGTATCGAAGGGGTGCTGGCATTTGGTGGTATCGGTGGCATTGCCGTCGGCTTCGCCGCCAAGGATCTGCTGGCTAACTTCTTTGGGGCCTTGATGATCTATTTTGATCGGCCTTTTCAGGTGGGTGACTGGATTCGCTCGCCGGATAAACAAATTGAGGGCACGGTAGAAGATATCGGCTGGCGCCTGACGATTATCCGCACCTTCGATAAACGACCACTCTATGTGCCCAATTCCGTCTTCACCCAGATTGCGGTGGAAAATCCGTCACGAATGACACATCGCCGTATCTATGAGACTATCGGCATTCGCTATGCCGATATTGACAAAATGCAAGCGATTACCGAAGCAGTCACAACCATGCTCAAAGCGCACGAAGAGATTGATGAATCACAAACCATGATTGTGAACTTTAATGCGTTTAATGCTTCCTCGGTGGATTTCTTTGTCTATACCTTCACTCATACCACGCAATGGGTGCGCTTTCATGAAATCAAGCAGGATGTGTTGCTGAAGATCAGCGAGATTATCGGAGAGCATGGCGCTGAAATTGCCTTCCCAACCCGAACGCTGCATGTGGCTGAGGTGTTGAATATCGAACAAACAACCGGCTCAGAGTCGAAAGCAGCTTAACCTCATGATTGATCGTCTGGCTTGAGCATGATCTTGTGAAGCTCTTCATCAGTCAGCAAGTCGCTGCGTACGCCTTCGATACCTGGAATCCATTCCAACTCCAGCTTATCGGCATTGCGGTTATAGACGCGCTCTCCCTGAACCATTCCCATTTGTGCGGGGATATTGTTTTTTGCCAGCCCGGCGATCACTCGTGGGCCATCACGCATCATGCCTATAACGACGCGGGGACGATCGATAAACACTTGTGAGCCGCGAAGCATGTCATAAATATCGACAATGCGTTCTGGCTTGGCGTTTTTAATCAGGTGATGCACCACCACGCATGCGGCATTTTTTTCAATGGCAAATTCCTCAATGGCCTCGAAAAAATCACTGACTATTTCGGCATTTTCTTCGTCACCTTTGAGATATTTCCGTGCCGGATCGATGACCACGAGCGGAACATCCGGCATTTTGTGCAGCCGTTCCATGAACATGTCGAAATTGACGCCTTCGCCAAAATTGGTGCGTTGGAACATGAGGCGCTGGGCACGGCCTTCCGGGTCGTAAATTTTTGCGCGTGAATGAACGATAGCAGGGCCATCTTCACCGGAGAAATAGACACATATCCCGCCACATTTATCGGGGTTGATTTTTGAGCCGAGCCACATGGGAGGCGGCTCTCCTTCCTTGTAATCGATCGAGCATTTGACGGCGAGATTATGGGCGAGACTACTTTTACCCGTTCCCCCGGTTGCACCGATGACAATGACAGCGCCTTTAGGAATCCAGCCTTCCACCAGAAAGTCAAAACTTACCTCCGTATCGGCATCCACATGCTTGGCGCCGGTGGCATCCAGCAGCTCAAAATCATTCCCGCACATGCGATAATAGCGTAAGTTCGTGTCAATATTCTCGCGATCAACGCCGAACCGTTTGAAAAGAGAATGATGATGGTCGTACTGATCCCAGCAATAGGATGCATCGAGGAGAATTTGCGGATCAATAGCCAGCGAGGTGACTATGTCCTTCGGTGACGCATCTTTGGGGGGAGGTGTGCTGGCAGAATTAATGATTTGGTTAAAATCCGGCTGACCAAACATCCCGTTTTTGCCGAGATAGCCGATGCCGGACAGCATGTAAAAAGGGTAATAGCGCTCACTGGGAACATTGGCGACGTTATAGAGTTCATAGCAACCCTCAACGGCGCCGTCTTTTGACGGTTTCAACACACGATTGCTGAAGGCAATACTTTTCAGGCCGTTATAATCATCTTCCCCGCGATGCATCGGCGAGGTGAGCGCGTTGAGATGTTTGACACGCTCTTCGCTGTCGGGCTCGAGGTCGGTAATGCCGAGACAGAGTGAGGAAGCCCAGGCAAAGCCAGAGCCCAGTGGCTTCAAATTTCCTTCTTCGTCGGCCTGATGCACCACAGGCCCAAGAAATAGAGGAGAGTTTGGCAGTTTGCCTTTATTATACAGTCGTATAATACGCTTAATGATCTTTCTGGTATCCTGCGGGGCGAACCAGAACATGACGCCTTTTTCTTTGCTACGCCATAAATCCTGCTTGGCCAGCGTGTAGAGGCACATATATCCGTCAAGTCCCACCGCGTGGTGGGCTGCCCACAAAATCTCCAATTCTCTGGAGATAGTGTCGATAATCGCCTCTTCATTATAATCAAACATATCAGATCAAGAGTCATGAATATATCCTTACGATATATAGGAATCTGCTTGATATTTAGTTACGGTAGGAGGGCAGGAAATTATTGTATTGTTAATATGTCGCCCTGGCCAATCAGGCGCGCTGCCGCGTCGATATCCGGTGCCAGCATGCGATCCTGCTCCAGGAAATCGACCTCCTGCCGCAGACGTTTCTTCATGGTTTCAATGCGCTGTGAGCTTGTCAGTGGCGCGAGTAAATCAAGCCCCTGGCAGGCCGCCATCAATTCTACTGCAAGCACCTGTTGCAGCAATTGCATCACCTGCAGCGCCTTATGGCCGGCAATCGGCCCCATTGAGACATGATCTTCCTGATCATTATTGGTGGAAATAGAATCGACACTGGCAGGAAAACTTAAGGATTTGCACTCACTCACCAGTGCTGCGGCGGCGGTTTGTGCCATCATCAAGCCAGAATTCAACCCGCCGTCTTTGATGAGAAAATCGGGCAGGCCACTTTTATTGTTTTTCATCATCATATGGATACGCCGCTCAGAAATGCAGGCAAGCGTTGCAGCCGCCGAGGCAAGCCGGTCACAGATGCGCGCAGGATAAATTGCATGGAAATTGCCGCCATGGATCACCAAATCATCATCCGGGAATAAGATCGGGTTATCGGTCGTGGCGTTGAGTTCATCTTCCAGTACCGGCTTGCTTTGTAATAACTCTTCCAACACCGCACCATGTACTTGGGGAGCGCAGCGAATGGAGTAGGGGTCTTGCACCCGCTCGCATTCCGCGTGGCTTTTGGAGATTTCCGTCGGGCCCTGAAGGGTTTGCCGAATTTCCTCCGCACATTGCCGGGTGCTTTCATGATGCTGCTCGGCGATGAGTTGCGGCATCACAATCGCATGGCTGGCACGCATAGCCTCAATGGTCATGGCGACAATACGATTGGCACTGTGAAGCAACGTGTTAAGCTCCATCCATGCTTGCGCTGCAAGGGCTGCCGTTAATTGGGTGCCATTGATCAGGCACAACCCTTCTTTCGGGCCGAGCGTCAGTGGCTCGCAACTGATCCGCCGCAGTGCCTCATCGGCAGCAAGAGTAACGAACTTACCCTTATCCGGCATTGTCACGTCGCCATGGCCGATCACCGCGGCGACGGCATGTGCCATTGGCGCCAGGTCTCCGGATGCCCCAACACTGCCGCGTGATGGCACAATGGCCAGTATGCCTCGATTCAGGATATCAACAATGCGCGAGGCATGGTCAGGATGCAGGCCGCGATGCCCCCGGCAGGCTGAATTGAGCAGAATCAACCACATTGCAAGCGTTTGCGGGCGCGACAACGGCGCGCCGACGCCGCTGCAATGCGACAGAATGATGTTTTGCTGTAATGCCGTGATGTCTTCGCTGGAGATGCGTGTATTGGCAAAATAACCAAAGCCGGTATTGATGCCATAGACCGTGCTGCCACTCTCAGCCAGTTGCTCACGATAATGCGATGCCCGCTTTAGGTTCGCGATAGCACGATCACCAAGCTGAATGCGCCAGGAAGAGTCGGTATCAGCGGCAAGCGACGCAGTGCGCCACAGCGTCTCAATTGTCAGGCTCTCGCCATCAAGCTCCAGGGGCGTGTTCATCAATGCCGGGTATTGAGATTATCCGGCAGATCAAGGGCAAATGCCGGAATATCCAAATCGAACAGGTCACCGTCCTCGGCCTGCATTTGATATTGGCCGACCATAAACCCGCTTGGCGTATCCAAAGGCGTCCAACTACTATACTCAAAGGCCTCGCCGGGAGATAAAACCGGCTGCTCGCCAACCACACCTGCACCGCGTATTTCCCGAATGCGGCCATGTGCATCCGTGATGCGCCAATAGCGATTGAGTAGTTGGATGGTGCGTTTGCTACCATTGGCAATCACCACCTTGTAGGCCCACATATAGCGTGGCTCGTCCGGGTCGGAATGTTCTTCCAGATAGACCGGCATGACTTCTACGGTAATATCATCGGTTGTTTTGCGATACATATTCATTGATCCCAGTTGATCACCATGCATATGATTTAGTCCGTATCAGGAGGTGATGCAAGGGGCAGCGGTGGTGCATCGTGATCAAAGCCATACTCTGTTTCCATCCGCGTCTTAAGCTCTCTAGATGGCTCGCCATACCCGGCTTCAATAATCGTACCGAATGCTTCCGGGTCGAAATGGCCTGCCTGCTGTGCTTCATAAAACGCAGGAAGCCGGTCTGCCGTCAGTCTGACATAGGCAAAGATTGGTTGGTCATCCATATCGGCGCCACGTATCAATACAACAATCAGGGAGGCTGGGTTTTCGTCGCTCATGCGTAGGCGCGATGCATGTCTGGTTGAGGTTGCAGCGCCAATTGCCCGGCGCTTACGGGCAGTGTACCATCGGCTTGCTGTGGTGCAAGAGGTACATCATTCGCCTGCACAGCACGATCATTCTCAACATTGAACAGGCGCTTTATCGGCGGATCGATAACACTGCGAAACGCAGCATACATGGCATAGCCCAGCGTGAAGATCGTCGTGATGCGTGCCATGCTTTGCAGATTGTCATCGCTGAGTTTGAGTGTTTCATCGGCGCGCTCGGCCAGGTCAGGCTGTTTAACCACACGGCCCAACCCATGTTTGTAGAGTGCATCAATACCATCGCCCAGCTTGAACCCAATCTGATGCAGGCGCTGCCCCAATCTGGGCGATTCCCCTTCAGCCGCAGGTGCATCCTGATTCGCTCTATTAGTATAATGCACAGCAGCGACCAGAGGTGCCGTCGCGATAAATACAGGGGTCAAGGTGCCCAGTAGCGCATTTTTCACCCACCGTCCGGTGCGACTGAGCAATGAGCCTTTCTCTTGCTCCTCCTCCTGCGGTGGAGAGCCTGCCTTGGGCCCGAACAGACGGTCCATCCAGCCATCGACCATCGGATGCCATACGTTAGAGAAGAAAATATTGAAGGTGCTGAAGCCAAGACCAATGCGCAGTTGCATCCTCGCCAGCTTGCCGGTGCTGGTCTCTGCATCTTTCGGCGCACCAACATGTGTATCCAGCGCATTGACGACACCGGCAAAAGGCAGCAATGCAAACGCAGCCCCGATAGGATATTTCAGAATAAATTCAGTGGTGCGACGTGCCTGTCGCGTGAACCATCCCGGTTGCTGCGATGTGATCTGTTCCTGCTGCTGGCCAGTTGCACGAATAAGGGTTGTGTCCGCTTCGGTAGCGCGAGTTTCAACCAGTGCCTGCGATTGTTTGCCGGTTGGAAATAATCGATCGAGCAAGGGTTTGACAATCGCTACTGAGGCAGGAAATGCCCAGAATGCAGGAATGAATTCGCCATACTCACGTGCCGTTCCCGGGCCGACAAAGGGAATGTGCAGCAGTGTGTTACGTAGTCGCTCCGGCCAGCTTTTGCCTTCCTTCTCATGTTCATATTTGTTCTCATAAATACGGGCAACATCACCTAAGGTACGGTCTGTTTTTTCGGCGTTAAACCAACTCTCCGGCGCTTCGCCATCCTCCATACGCTTCTTTGCCGATACATACTCCGCTTCTTCATTAAATTTCTGCATCGAATAGGAGCGCTGAGCGGCATAAAAGAGCAATCCCGGTACGGCGGCGGCAAAGGTCTTGATGGCCGTCCATAATGGGGCAAAAAGAGTGTCTTGCGGTGCAGCATGGGTTGGTTGTGTACGGGTATCGGTGCGTGCAGGCTCCGTTGTTTTGGACTCAATCACAGTGACTGAGGATGCATCATCCATCGCATAACAACGCTAAATTCTATATTCACGTTACAATATACAGAAAAGCCACGATATTTCACTATTTGTCATAAAAGCTTCAT
This sequence comes from uncultured Rickettsiales bacterium, assembly GCA_964435165.1. GTDB lineage: Bacteria > Pseudomonadota > Alphaproteobacteria > Rickettsiales > RI-342 > CAYSXY01. Next base: position 52,419 of record CAYSXY010000001.1, on the reverse strand, counting down.
GTACAGCAGAGGATTAACGATTATGATCTGCCCAGGTATGGCGAATGGATGCGGCGAGGTGCGCTGCGAATGATAAATGACGCAACCCCAAAAAGTTCCAAAAGACGAGCCTGCAAAGCAGCGCCCCAGTTTTGGTGAGCGCGCGCAGGAGACCTATGCGTCAGCATTGGTTTCGTGGCTGGCAACATCGGCAGGTACCTGGGCGGTGGCACGTTTTTTTCCCGGGGTGCTGGCGTCGATGCATCGCATGGCCGAGCGTGTCTATGATCGCTTGACACCTGACGCAAATGAACAGAGTGAACACGCAGATGCCGGACGCGAGAAGCGCATACGGCAACATGCACGCAATTTTGTCGATGGGTTTTTTTTACCGGTACTGATCGGTCTGCCGAATTTTGTCTTTTCCAAATGGAGTCTGCGCCGTCAACGCTTGGGAGGGGCGTCTGATAACCCTGGTGCGCGCATTGCCGATGATGTCATAGGCTGGACAGCAGGGCTGGTGAGCGCCTATGGCGTTAACGAGGCAGTGAATCAACTGGCGCCGGATCAGGTTGATGCATTTGTAACCAAGGTGGGCGGCGAGCAGGCCAGGGCGGCGGATAGTATGCTACAGGATGTACAATCCAGTGAAAATGCCCGCGCAACCGGCGCACGATCCTTCTTACTTGGTGCGGCACAATTTGCCATCACGCCGCTGATCAACGCGGCAACGGCGCATCAACTTCAGAATATACGGGATCAGCAGCGCGATAACCCCCAGTAAAAACAGGCGCGTAGCGCTTTAGCCATCACGTGGTTTCGTCATGCGTTATAGAGAGCACACTGTCGTGATCAGGATACATCCAACCGAAAACGGCTACGAAAAAATATTACGCATTCTTTTGCAGATAATTTTGCAGGCCCATAGCCTCAATTAAATCAAGCTGTTTACGCAGCCAATCCCGATGCTCTTCTTCTGAAATCAGAATCTCATGCAGCATATCGGCGGAGACAAAATCACGTTTCTCTTCCATATATTCAATCGCCTCTTGCAGATCGGCAATAGCTTTATCTTCAAGCTTTTTATCGCTTTCCAGCATCTCCGGCACTGTCTCACCAATCATGAGCTTGCCGAGATCCTGAAAATTAGGCAGTCCGCCGAGGATCAGAATACGGTCGGAAATCGTATCGGCATGTTTCATCTCATCGATGGATTCTTCACGCGTTTTTGCGGCTAACACATCGTACCCACGATACTGCATCACCTTCGCATGCATGAAATACTGGTTGATTGCGGTTAGCTCGTTTTTCAGAATCGTATTGAGATGTGTGATGATTTGACGGTCCATATCCTGCTCCAGCAAAGTGAGGGGCGCATTATAGCGCCGTGTGCAGACAACAGCAACCAATCAACAGCAAAAAAAATCGGCTGATGTCTTAATAAAGGCCGTAATACAAGAATCAGGATTGGGTAATGTCGGTCGTCAACTCCCCTCCGGCATCTGCTGGAAACATTTCACTACGAATATGGGCAACGCATTTGCCACATTGCGGGGTACAACCCAGCCCTTTAAATACGGCGGATATCGATCCATTATTCTCACAACACAGTGGACGGATATCCTTATCACTTAATGCATTGCATAAACAAACAATCACAGCTTCACCCTATAATGCAAATCATTATCAATGATACCAATAGTGAGACTCATTTGCAATATAAAACGACAGAGGTGTAAAAAGTCCTAATGTAACGAAATCATATCGCGCGTGAGCTGTTGAGGAACGAAGTGACGGTGATGGCCAAGAGGATGGCGGCTATGACATACGAAAATTACCGCTACGAATGAGACTATCGCTGGCAAAATTGTCGGCGGATGCTATTGCTAACCTATGGCAACCATCCATTATCCAACCCCAGAGCAGGCAAAGGCAGCTGACCCGTCAGCGTCCGTCTGGGTGTCTGCAGCGGCTGGAACAGGCAAGACCCGTGTGTTGACCGAGCGGGTACTCCGGTTGCTTCTGAAGGGTGTCGAACCATCGCAGATTCTGTGCATCACCTTCACCAACGCTGCGGCAGCGGAAATGGCTCAGCGTGTCAGGCAAAAATTGCAAAGCTGGGCGACGGCCAGTGAAGCGGATCTTCGCACCATGCTGAAGGTCATCACCGGGCAGGAGCCGAATGATGCTTTGTGCCGCCGTGCGCGCTGCCTTTTTGCAGCACTTATTGATCAAGCCCAAGGCGTGCAGATGCTCACTATCCACAGCTTCTGCCAGTCGCTGTTGCAGCGTTTTCCCTTGGAGGCCGGTATTCTGCCCGGCTTTACCCTCATGGATGAGCAAGCGCAGAATGAGTTAATTCGCCAGGCGCAGCATCACCTTTGGCAGCAATTGACATTAGCATCCGATGAGGAAAGCCATATCCAGCCACTTGCAGAGCATATGCATCATTTAGCATCAGCAATGCATGACACGACCTTTGATTCGCTGATGGGGGAAGCGCTGGAGCATCGCAGCATCGTGGAATATTATCGCGCACACCCGGAAGCGCTTGACTCGGTGCGCGCAGCCGTCGCTCACCAACTACAGGTGCCGGAAGAGGACATAGACAAAGACTGGCGAGAAGAATGGTGCAAGGCGGCAATCTGGCAGGATAAGGGCTGGCGCCAATTGCTTGCCTGCTGGCGGCAGGAGAAGAGCAAAGGCTGGAAGCAAAGTGCAGCGACATTGCAGCAATGGCTGGACGCCTCAGCGGACGAGAGAGTGGCATTGATTCCTCTGATGCAATCGCTGTTTATTACCCAAAAGCAAGAGCCGAAAGCCAGGCTTTATCCACCATCCTATGAAGACAATCATTCCCATGAAGCGGCGCTGATGCGCCAGGCGTTGGATGATTTATTATCATTGCTGGAGCAGGAGAAGGCGAGGGTCATTGCCTGTAACAGCCATGCATTGATGGTGTGTGCCACCGCATTGCTTCAGCAATATGAGTCGTTGAAGCGTCGCACCAATGTGCTGGATTATGACGACGTGCTCTACAAAACCAAAGCCCTGCTTGAGGGCGAATCAAAAGACTGGGTGCGATATAAACTCGATCATCAGATAACCCACCTGCTGATTGATGAAGCGCAGGATACCAACCCGCTACAATGGGATATTGCCTCTGCATTGCTGGAGGAATTATTTGCCGGGCAGGGTGAGGAGCGCAGCGTGTTTGTCGTGGGTGACATCAAACAATCGATCTATCGCTTTCAGGGAGCAGACCCGGAGGCTTATCGCCAGATGCGCCACATCTATGCGGAGCAAAGCCAGATGGCCTCTATTCCCTGGCAGGATATTCCGCTCACCCAATCTTTCCGCACATCCGCGCCGGTCTTAACATTGGTGGACCACCTGTTTTCCGCAGAAGAACACTATGCCGCGCTGGGTGAGGCCAGTGCCGTGCGGCACCATGTGCATCGGAAGGATGATGCGGGCAAGGTTGTCTGCTGGCCGCTGCTTCAGGTGCCGCCAACAATGCAGCCTAAACAATTTCAACTGCCCGATCACTATGAAGAGCATCAACAACTCGTTGACAGCCTGGCCGAATGGATTGCCGGCGCCATCAGACAATGGCTGGAGGCTGGCAGAGAGCTGCCGGCCCGCGGGCGTGCGATTCGTCCGGACGATATACTCATTCTCGTGCAAAAACGTACATCCATGACACCGGCTCTGGTGCGCGCTCTCATGCGCGAAGGGGTGCCGGTCAGCGGGAGTGACCGCATCCGCCTGAATGAACACATAGCAGTGGAGGATTTGCTGGCGCTGGGAGACTGGATATTGCTGCCGGAAGATGACCTGACACTGGCGAGTATTCTCAAATCTCCCCTGTGTGAGGTGTCGGAAGATGAGCTTTACACCCTAGCCTATGGCCGTGGCGAGTTGTCTTTATGGTCTCGCCTGCAGGGGATGGCAGAAGAGCGCTGGCAAACACTTACCCGGCGGCTTGAGCAATGGCAGACATGGGCGCTGGAGGGCGGCATTGAGGCACTCTTCACGCACATTATTGACGATGGCGCGACGAGACAGCGTTTTGCTACGCGTATGGGGGAAGAGGTGCAGGATGTGTTGGATGAATTTCTCCAACGCTGCCAACAGTTTGAGCAGGAACATCCGCCCATTCTGCCACATTTTCTGGCATGGATGCGTTCGGAAGAACGAGAGGTAAAACGCCATATGGCCGATATGCAGGGTGTGGTGCGCATCATGACAGTGCATGGCGCGAAAGGGCTGGAGGCACCGGTGGTGATTCTGCCGGACACTATCACCATGCCCGGCGGAAAGCAGAAAACGGCGAGCATTATTCCCGCCATTAGCCAGACGGTGGAAGGGGTATTTCCTCTGCTGCTACATGCGCCGTCAAAAGCAAAGGATTGTCATGCAACCGCTGCGTTGCGCGAGGCAAATCATAGCGATGACATGCATGAATATCAGCGCAAACTCTATGTGGCACTGACACGTGCCGAGGACGAACTCTACGTCACTGGCTGTTTAAGCACAAAAAAGGTTCCGGGTGAATGCTGGTACCATCAGATTAGCGATGCTATGCACGCATTGGGGGCCTGTCAGCCCTTAGACAATGCTCACCCATTCATGGTGCAAGAGAATGGTGAGGCGCCTGCCGCCTGGGTGCTGCATAAAGAACAGGCAGTGCCGGTATCGAAAGCGGAACAGGAAGAAATAACCACGCAGCAACTGCTGCCACGCTGGGCGGTGATGCCGATATCAATCGAGCGAGATGCGACAGAGGATGAGCCCAGTCAGCCTTCTGCCGGAGAAGCACAGACAGCATTTGCCAGCGATACCGAACAGTCTGGCAAAGCAGAGGATGCCCGCCAGCGGGGAATATGGATGCACCGCTTGTTGCAATATATACCGACCTTGGAGGAAAACGAACGCGATGCTGTCGCCATGCGCTATTTAACACAACAGGGGCTGGATGAAACCACGGCTGAACCGATACTCGCCCAATTGCGTGCCGTGCTTCATGATGACAGATCGCATCGCTTTTTTGGGGAGGGCAGCGCCGCTGAAGTGCCCGTGAGCGGAGTCGTGAGGGGCAGGATGATCCATGGCCGTATTGATCGGCTCTATGTTGGGCAGGGAGAGGTGGCTGTGATCGACTACAAAACCAATGCCAATCCGCCGAAAAAACTCGAAGAGGTACCACAGGCCTATCTGTCGCAGCTGGCTGATTATGCCATGCTGGTTGAGCAGATTTACCCGGACACTCAACTGACGTCCTATCTGCTGTGGACGGCTACTGCCAGCCTGATGGAGATTCCGGTACGACTGCTAACACACCATGCAGGCTTGACGCGGGCCGCATAGCTACCTACATCCTTAGGTATAACTCCATTGTCGATAAAGGAATGACGATTATGTCAGTGATCAATGCATCCGATGCGGATTTTGAACAAACCATCAGTGATTCCGACCAGCCGGTGCTGGTTGACTTTTGGGCGGAATGGTGTGGCCCATGCCGTCAGATCGGCCCAATCGTTGAAGAATTAGCTGGTGAGATGGAAGGTAAAGTGAAAGTGGTGAAGGTCAATATTGATGAAAATCCGGAAACCCCGACCAAATACGGGGTGCGCGGCATACCGACGCTCATCATGTTCAAGGGAGGCAAGCCTTCATCGACGAAAGTAGGCGCACTGCCCAAATCTAAATTGGTCGAATGGGTTGAAGAAAGCGCAGCGGTTTAAACAAACATTCTTATATGATTTACAGCCTGCCGCTTGTTTATTGGGCGGCAGGCTTAATAATCGTCAACTCACCGGATTCATTCACGACTAAACCAAGCTGATCGTCATTTCCAGCCGGTGCATTAAATTGCAGACGAGTTGGTGCATGTTGGTAGCCAAAACGCCGGATGCGTTGCTCTTCATTAAAGTCGGTTTTGACCGTCTCCGGGCGCGCAATAAGCGGGGTTTCTGTGGGTGGTTCCGGCAAATCAGCTAAGCCGTCGACATAATCACTCATTTGCGAGAACCAGCCATTCTTTTTTTCCATTTGAGCATCGCCAGTGGGCCGAGACGCATCGGTCTTGTTGCTCGCTACAATCTCGTGCCATTCCGGCACCTGGTTCCACAAACGGCGAGGGTGCCACCATGCCGTATCGGGCTGTGCTTGCTCAATGGTGTCATGCTGTGACTGCTTGGCCGCAGGTGGGGTCTTCCCTTCCAGTGAAGATATCATCTGCAGGTTTACGCGCTCTTCTTCGGCAAAAAACGGCTCACGCGCATCTGCATTCGTTGCGAAAATCAACATAGTCATCATCATGGCCACACCTGCTGGCCGACCTAATGGGGAGAAAAAGCGAATGAACGGCATGTCTCTATCTATCATGTAAAAAATGAGAGGTTAGAACAAAAAAAAATCAGGCAGGTAGATAATGCATCAGAACAATGCATGAGGTGAGATTAACAGCTTTTTTGCCCGGCGCCAGTTTTCTATCACGTCTTAATATGGTTTTCTGAATACTAGCAGGATGTATGCAAAAAAGCTGCTGGCCAAAATGAGCGGGGCATACTAAATTTAAGTGATGATATATTCTACAGGGTATAGAACACTCATGGTGCAAGAGACGCAACACACACCGCCTGCGAAGGCATCAGAAGAAGAGTCCGATGATGATGAAACCGTTTTTTCGGATAAACGTCAGGCGCATATTGTGCTTAAAGATGCAAGAATGGCGGACACCAACCTGATCAAAACAGCGCGCAGGGTGTTGAACAAACTGTTGCAGGGGGCCAAAGCCCTGCTGAATTCCTCACGTCAGGAAGCAGATGCGGCCCATAAGCAATCGAGCAAAGGCCAGGAACATTAAACATCTCGTGTCGAGACTATCTAAGGCCAGACGAATTACGGCGTTGCATTAGCGGCGGGTTCTTGCGCTGAGGGTGGCGCAGGCTGCTCTGGTTGATAAATATCCAATAACCGCATGATGGACCTGCCTGTCTCCTCAGGGCTGCGATAACCGCTGACATACCCGTCCTTGGTAATGAGTAATGGCACCCCGATCTGTTGTGCAGGAATTGCGTGCAACTGTGCAAATAAGCTGCGTTGTTCATAACCTGCCGGGGTCATGACATCATGAGTGATAAAGCGATGATGTGGATAGTCAGGCGCTATATCCTCCAAAAAAACTTTTTGCTGCGTACATAGTGAGCAAAAATCGCTATGGAACAGATGCACTTCTCCCGCAAGTGGCGCTGGCTGAAGAGTGGGAAACAGATAATCGACTGCCATGATACCACCAACCATGATGATGGTCGCCTGGGCCAGGCGTGACACCCATCCAAGCCAGGTGACTCTCTTTGTGGGAGCGTTGTTCATTGGGTTGTTACTGGCAGGCATAATCAATTTCAGCATTGCGCCATCAACATGGCAGAATGGATAATATGCTTCCAAAATATGAAAATTGTAGTAATGATAATGTAAAGCGCCGTTATGAGCGCGACGGAAAGGTAAAAACAGGCAGCGCATTTCGTTCACAATGGGCTGTACGGCAAAAAACAACCCGGAGGCTTTGATGAACCAGCATACCCTGAGCGCAGTAACGCCCGAAGAATTTTGTGCGACTGTCTTTTCCCTGCAATCTGTGAACCGGCTGTCTGAGAAATGGCAATCGATTGATGCCGCGCTGGTGCGGGAAATCATCATGGACTTTTTTGCCTTTGCGAAACAGCATGGCGGCGATTTTGATGCGTTGGAGGGGAAGGAATTTCATCGTTTTGTCGACAAAATGACCCCGGCTCTTACATCACGCGGAGTGCCTCAACGATATGTGCGCACCATGCTGGATACGATTCTGGATGATGCCCGCTTGGAAATTAGCCGTTTGGCACGTCATGAAGCGATGATGGACGAATCGGTGTAACTCGCTTCCACTATAGCCGATTGCAATATTTTTCAGACATGAGCGAAAATGTTAGTTTTGCGAGCAGCGGAATGATCGTACTCAAACGTACGAGAATTGAGCAGCACAGCAAAATCTGGCATTTGCAGCATGTATCAAAATTATCGCAAACGGCTATAAACCCACAAAAACCGACAGCATAACATCGCACCAAGGCGATTCTTCAGGCTCAGGCTGCTTTTTTGCGCTCAAGCATGGGTTTGAGATAATGCCCGGTAATACTGTCTTTCATCTCGGCAATATCTTCCGGCGTGCCGATGCCGACAATCCGCCCGCCTTTGGAGCCTCCCCCCGGGCCGATATCGATAATCCAGTCGGACGTTTTGATCACATCCAGATTATGCTCAATAATCACCATCGTATTTCCACTATCTACCAGCCGGTGTAAGACGTTGAGAAGCCGATTAATATCCTCGGCATGCAGCCCGGTGGTCGGCTCATCCAGAATATAAAGCGTGCGCCCAGTTGCGCGTTTCGAGAGTTCCTTGGCAAGTTTAATGCGTTGCGCTTCCCCACCTGAGAGGGTCGTGGCGGACTGACCAATACCGATATAGCCCAGCCCTACTTCTTGCAATGCAAGCAATTTCTCTCGAATAAGCGGCATGGCGGTGAAGAATTCCACCGCTTCATCAACCGTCATTTGCAGCACATCGGAGATAGACTTATCTTTATAGGTAATCTCCAATGTTTCCCGGTTATACCGTTTGCCCTTGCACACATCGCAAGTCACATACACATCCGGCAAAAAGTGCATTTCAATTTTGATCAGCCCGTCACCCTGGCAGGCTTCGCAGCGCCCACCTTTGACATTAAAACTGAAACGACCGGGTTTGTAGCCTCGTGCTTTTGCCTCGGGCAGGCCAGCAAACCAATCCCGGATCGGCGTGAAGGCGCCGGTGTAGGTGGCTGGATTTGAACGCGGTGTCCGCCCGATGGGTGATTGATCAATCTCAATCACCTTATCAATAAACTCCAGCCCTTCAATGCGCTCATGCGCACCTGGATTCACCTTGCCTCCATGCAGTTTTTTCGTTGTCGCTTTGTAAAGCGTCTCAATCACAAAGCTTGATTTTCCACCGCCGGAGACGCCGGTCACACAGGTCATCAGGCCGATGGGAACGGAGGCAGTGATCGACTGAAGGTTATTGGCTTTGGCCTCAACAACGGTAATTTGACGGTTAGGAAAAGCCGTGCGTCGATCCTCGGGAATAGCAATCGCCCGCACCCCTTTGAGATACTGCCCGGTAATGCTGTTCTCATCGTTCGCCACATCGTTCGGTGTGCCGTGCGAGACAACCAACCCACCATGCACGCCGGCTCCGGGCCCCATATCGATCAGATAATCAGCATGCTGCATCGTGTCTTCATCATGCTCGACGACGATGACGGTATTGCCGAGATCGCGCAGATGCTGGAGTGTATTGAGCAAACGCGCATTATCACATTGGTGCAGGCCGATGGACGGTTCATCCAGCACATACAGGACACCGGTTAGACCGGAACCAATCTGTGAGGCGAGACGGATGCGCTGGCTCTCCCCACCGGACAATGTGCCGGATTCACGATCGAGCGTGAGATAATCCAATCCGACATTGACCAGAAAACCCAGACGGCTGTTGATTTCGCGCAGCACTTTCTGGGCAATATGGTTATGGGTATCGCTGAGATGGTTTGGCAAATCACCGAACCATTGCATAGCTTTATCAATAGAAAAGCGGCATACCTCACCGATATGTAAGCCATGCACTTTGACACAAAGTGCCTCTTGCTTAAGGCGGTAACCACCACAGCTTGAGCAATTGGTGATATTCTGAAAGCGCTCCAGCTCTTCGCGTACCCAATTACTATCGCTCTCCCGCCAGCGCCGCTCCAGACTGGGAATGACTCCTTCAAACGGTTTTTTGCGTGTCTTAGTGCGCATACCATCTTCATAGGTGATCGGTACCACCTCATCACCAGAGCCATACAAAATGATGCGCTGAATCGTCTCCGTCAGCTCTCTAAAAGGCTTCGTAACGCTGAAATCAAAATGACTAGCGAGCCCGGCAATGGTTTGACGATAATATTTGGAGGTGGAGTGCGCCCAGGGGGCGATAGCCCCTTCTTCCAGTGATTTGGAGGATTGCGGGACAACCAGATCAGGATCAAAAAACATCTCCGTTCCCAGCCCATCACAAGAGGGGCAGGCGCCAAACGGGCTGTTGAATGAAAATAGTCGCGGCTCGATCTCTTCCAGGGTGAAGCCGGATGTCGGGCAGGCAAATTTTTCAGAAAATAAAAGCTGCTCGCCTGTTTTCTGCGTGTCCGTATCACTGGCCAGTTCAACAATCGCAATGCCATTGGCGAGACCTAATGCAGTCTCCAGGCTTTCCGGCAGGCGGTTGCCCAGATCATCTTTAATAACCAGACGGTCTACCACGACCTCAATGTCATGTTTTTTGTTTTTATCAATCGTCGGTCGGTCTTCCATCGGATAGGTTTCACCATCAATACGAATGCGCGTGAACCCTTTTTTCTGAAGATCATTTAATTCTTTGGTGTGCTCACCCTTGCGCCCGCGAATGATTGGTGCCAGCAGCAGAATTTTTGTCCCTTCCGGTAACGTCATGATCCGATCCACCATCTGCGAGACAGTCTGGCTCTCAATCGGCAGGCCGGTGGCGGGTGAATAAGGCACCCCGATACGCGCATAAAGCAGGCGCAGATAATCGTAGATTTCAGTGACAGTCCCCACTGTGGAGCGTGGATTGCGCGAGGTGGTTTTCTGATCAATGGCAATGGCAGGCGACAGGCCGGTGATATACTCTACATCCGGCTTATTCTGCATATCCAGAAACTGCCGGGCATAAGATGACAGGCTTTCCATATAGCGGCGTTGGCCTTCCGCATAAATCGTATCGAAGGCCAGCGAGGATTTGCCCGAGCCGGACAGGCCGGTAATGACCACCAGCTTGTTACGCGGAATATCAACATCGATATTACGCAAATTATGCTCTTTGGCTCCGCGAACGGAAATGTGGGATAGTTCTGGCGGCGTTTCAGACATAACGGCCCGTATTTGTGTTCTCAATGATCGACCATGTTGCTACCATAGATAACAGATCAGGCCACAATAGAAAGGCGAAGTATTATAAGTATCCTTTGACCCATAATGCAAATACCAACTTGCAGGAGCGTGTTCCTATCTATAGGGTGCATAGTTAAAGAATGTAAATGCACGGCGGTAAGGCTTAAGTATACAGACTTACCAGGACTAGCAAGGGAGAACCATCGCCATGGCGGGCAGTGTCAATAAAGTCATTTTAGTTGGTAATCTGGGGCGCGATCCTGAAATTCGCAGCACACAGGATGGCCGGGAAATTGCAAATCTGGCAGTGGCGACCAGTGATAGCTGGCGGGACAAATCAACCGGTGAGCGCAAGGAGCGCACGGAATGGCACCGTGTCGTGATTTTTAGTGAGGGGCTGGTGAAAGTCGTGCGTAATTATCTGCATAAAGGCTCCAAAGTGTATATTGAGGGCAGCCTGCAGACGCGTAAATGGGTCGACCAAAGCGGAATGGAGCGCTACACGACAGAAGTGGTGCTACAAGGCTATGGTGCGACATTAACCATGCTGGATAGCCGTAGTGGCGGCGGTGCCAGTAAAGATTATGGTGATACGCCATCGTTTGGACAGACGGCGTCTTCCGGCGGTGCGGCGGCATCGTCCGGCCAGCCACTGGCAGAAGAGTTGGATGATGAAATTCCGTTTTGAGCCATGTTCCATTATCAATGGTCGGAGCATTGGTCTAAACGCGACCGTTGTTTAGCGGTAGCTTTATATCCCTGACGGGAGTATTTGTTCGTTGCAATGAGCGATGCCACACACAACTCACTGACGAGCCAGCACGACAAGGGCGGTAAAGCGAAACGTAAATCAACGTTGCGCATGGAGTTCACGGCGCTAAGCGTGTTGCTGTGTTTGAGCTTTATTTTAATCGCAGTGTCGCTGTCGCAGCGCCTCTACAATACAAGTATCGAGCGTCTGAATGAGCGTATTCGCAGTGAAGCGATTCAGCTGGATAATTATTTCCACGACACCTTCACCTTTACCTCATATTTGCTGAACCAGTTAGGAAGACGTATTGTCGGGCAGGAATTATATACAGATCCTGCGGCGGTTCTTACCGCGCTCAACACCTTCAACCGGGAAGTGGACAAAATCACTCTGCTGTCGGTCAGCCGCTTTTCATGGGCCGATACATCCCATCAGGTAACGATCAGCGGCGGTGAGATACTCGATGAGACGCCGTCTATCGCCAGTCGACAGTACATTAAGGATGGCATCGATAATCCCTGGGTGCTGCATTTTGCTCCGCCTGCCATAGGCGTGAATTCCGGCCAGCGGATTATTCCTGGCGGCATGGTGTTGACAGATGATCAGGGGCGTCATGTTGGCTCTCTTGTCATGGGGTTCTCTATTGACGATACGGTCGATAAGATTCGCCATAAAATTCTCTATCAAGATTTTGAATTCGCGCTCGTTGATCAATGGGGCAATGTGTTTGCCAAAAGCAACGATATCGATGCATTTACGGATGAGGCGCTGCTTCGTACGGCAATTCAACGAGTCAAGCAGGCGCTGGATGAGTCCTACGCGCCAACAGCATTGCAAATGATGGAAACCGATAACGACTATTTGTTCGTACTGCCATCCAGTTATCATGCATTTTCGATTGCTGTCGCGATCACCAAGCAGGCGGCGCTCAGCGAATTCTTCCCGATTCTGCAACGTACATTTATCGAGCTGTTGCTTGCGGCCATGCTGCTGGTATTTGTGCTGCTGGTGATTCGTCTGCGCTTCATCAAGCCCATTATGCGGCTGTCATCCATGGCAGAAGAGGTCTCCACTGCCGGTAGCTCTTCCGCGCTGGCCAAGCAGAAAAGCGCCTTTGCCAGCAGTTATGAAATCATGAACCTGGCCCAGCAATTTGACCGTGTGCGTTATGTGGATGAATTGGAGCGCATTCGTAAAGAACTGACCTACAAAGCGCGGCAGTCTGAGGCGCGTAAAACGGCTGCGGAGCTGGCCAGCAAGGCGAAGTCTGAAATGCTGACCAATATGAGTCATGAATTGCGTACGCCGCTCAATGCCATTCTGGCTTTTTCCGAAACCATGCGTGACGAGATGTTTGGGCCGATTGAAAATGAGAAATACAAAGAATATGCCAATGATATTCACTCCGCCGGCACCCATTTGCTACACCTGATCAATGACATACTCGACCTGTCAAAAGCGGAATCCGGCCAGTTGGAAATCACGGTAAAGAAAATGGCTATTCTACCAATCGCGGAAGAGGCGGTAGAGATGGTGCGCAGCCGCGCCGAGGCGAAACAGATCACAATCACACTGGATCATGATGCAACGCTGCCACCCATTATGGTGAATCGGTTGCGTATGAAGCAGATTATCCTCAACTTGTTGACGAATGCGGTCAAGTTCACGCCTGAAGAGGGACAGATTTCAGTGCGCATCTGGGTGCCGCAAGGGACACAGCAACTGCATATCATGGTGCGTGACAATGGAATTGGAATGAAACCGGAGGATATTCCCCGTGCGCTGGAGCGTTTTGTTCAGGTCAAACATGCGCGGCTGGATGAAGCCGGAGAGGGCACCGGTCTTGGCCTGCCTCTTGCGAAAAAACTAACCGAACTTCAAGGCGGCGAATTCGACATGCAAAGCGCACCGAATGAAGGCACAACCATCATCATGCAGTTCCCGGTCGCGACAAAGTAGATCAAAAGAGGGATGTGTCTATACGGTTCCGCAGGACAGACCACCACGCCTTTAGGCGTGCGCTACTCTGGCGCATTCTGGTGGGCGGCTTCCAGTTCATCGCGCTCGACAAAAAAGGATTCACCACATCCGCAGCGTCCGGCTTCATTCGGGTTGGAAAATTCAAAGCCTGACTTCAGGGTGCCGTCGACGTAATCCATCACGCTGCCGATAATGAACATGGCGGCGCTGGGATCGACAATCACCTTCACGCCACCTGCTTCCACCACATCGTCAATCGGGCCGACATCTGTCGCATAGTTGATCTCATAGGCAAGTCCCGAGCAGCCTTTACTGTTCACACCGACGCGAATGCCGATCACCTCCGGGTCATCCTGCTGCGCAAGCAATGTTTTGATGCGTTCAATGGCATTATCGGTAAGGGTGAGGGGGGCGGCACGTGTCATAATATTCCAAGCTCCAACTGTGCCTCTTCTGACATACGATCCTGCGTCCAGGGCGGATCCCATACCAACTCCACGCTGGCATCCCGCACTTCTTTGACCATCTTGATCCGCTGTTCCACCTCGCCAGGCAACGTACCCGCCACCGGGCAGGCCGGGGCGGTGAGGGTCATCTGCACATGCACTTCGGCTTTGTCATTGACCGACACATCATAAATCAATCCTAATTCCCAGATATTGACAGGAATTTCAGGGTCATACACGGTTTGAATCGCATTGATAACCTGCTGCTTGATATAATCGGTATCCATCTCTGCGTCTGCCGAAGCGACGGCAGTGCTGGCGTTGGGTTGATCCGATACTGTCATCTGGTCCTGCTGCATCGCTCTCTAGGCTCTGTTGACGATTAAGTTAATGTTTTGTTGCTGGCAAAGATTTTCAGCTCGCAAGGCAAAGCGCGAAGGGAAATGTGGTTCATTTTTCAAGTGCTTTAACACAGCGAATGGAAATCTTTGGCGCAACCTGCAAGGCCATGGCTGATTGCGCCGACTAACGGCAGAAAATATGTTCTGATGATGAACCACATCACCATCAATATTTTCCTTGTTATTCAACGCAATCAATCTCATGGCAAAATCCTTAAATTAATCGGCAACAGAGCCTAACTAAAAAATCGAATGGCTTTTTCAACACCTGCCACCAGCGCATCCACATCTGCTTCGGTATTGTAGACGCCGAAGGAGGCACGTATTGTGGCCGGAACGTTATAATATGCCATCACCGGTTGGGCGCAATGATGCCCGGTACGCACGGCTATGCCCTCACGGTCGAGAATTGTACCAACGTCCGACGCATGCATACCCTCCACAACAAACGAGGTGATGGCGCATTTATCATCGGCTGTACCGATAAGACGGAGTTGAGGCAACTCGGTGAGTCGCTGCGCTGCGTAGCGCTGCAAATCAATCCCATGCTGCGCAATGGCATCCAGACCGAGCGCCTCCACATAGTCTGCGGCGGCACCAAGCCCGATTGCTTCGGCGATGGCCGGGGTGCCCGCTTCAAATTTATGCGGTAGACCGGCATAGGCGGTATGCTCAAAGCTCACCGTCTGAATCATCTCGCCCCCACCTTGCCACGGCGGCATTTGCTCCAGCAAGGCACGCTTGCCATAAAGTACGCCAATCCCGGAAGGGCCATAGAGCTTATGACCTGAAAAAACATAGAAATCAGCATCCAGCGCCTGTACATCCACTGGCATAAACGGAGCCGACTGGCACCCATCGAGCAGCACAACGGCACCATTGGCGTGCGCAAGGCGGATGATCTCACTCATTGGGTTGATGGTTCCCAGAGCATTAGAGGCATGCACCATGGCCACCAGCTTGGTGCGTTCGGTAAACAACCCCGGCAGCGCCTCCATATCAATCTCACCTTGCTCGGTGATGGGCGCGATAACAAGACGAATGCCGATCTGGTCACGCAGCAATTGCCAGGGCACAATGTTGGAATGATGTTCCATCTGTGAGAGGATGACTTCATCGCCCTCACGTAATAACCCGCGTCCATAACTTTGCGCCACTAAGTTAATGCCTTCCGTGGCTCCGCGTGTGAAAATAATCTCCTCCGGCGCTGCGGCGCCGATGAAGTGCTGTAGCTTGCTGCGCGCATCTTCAAACAGTTCGGTCGCCTTGGCGCTGTGATAATACACGCCACGATGAATATTAGCATAACAATGGCGGTAAATATCCTGAACGGCATCCAGTACGACTTCCGGCTTCTGCGCGCTGGCGGCGCTATCCAGAAACACCAGCGGTTTTCCATGCGCGCTCTCCTGCAGCATCGGAAAATCCCGGCGCACACGATGTGCATCAAGCGAAAGCATGTTGTCCGATGACTGTCTCATGGCATTAGACGGCATGACGCATCAGATCCTCTTGCACCGCGGCGATCAGCCACTCACGCACTGCCTCGGGCTCAAGCGAACTAAGCACCTCATCCATAAAACCTGCAATCAGCAGTTGAAGGGCTTCCTCACCGGGGATACCGCGGCCCATGAGATAATAGAGTGCATCTTCATCCAGGCTGCCAACCGTGGCTCCATGGCTTGCGGTGATCTGGTCGGTGTAAATCTCCAGCTCCGGCCTGGCATTGATCGTCGCATGATCCGACAATAACAACCCTTTGTGGAGCTGCGCCACATCATTGCTATGGGTACCTTCCGGCACCACGGCTCTGCCATAATAGGTGCCACTGGCCCGGCCCGTCATGACACCACGTATATTCTGATGCGACCGGCAATCATGGCGGCGATGCTCGATCGGGAAATAATGATCAAACAATTGCGTGCCATGACCGGCATAGACGCCTTCAATCGAAGTAGAGGCATGATCACCGCTGTAGGAAACGCGAATTTCCTGCCGCGCTTTGCGGCTTCCCAGAGATGCAAAATGGTGAGCAAAGTGGCTGTGCGCATCCTGATAAACGGCGATGGACTGTGTGTGCGTGGCATGATCGCCCTCCTGCTGAAGGCGAACGGTGCGCAAGGATGCCTGCTCGCCCAGATGGTAGTCACCGGCCACATTCAGCCAGTAACCGACATCATTGGCTCCCACATGCTGGTGAATCACCGTGGCGCTGGCATTGGTGCCCAGCCGCACGATCTGCCGCAAATGGCTGGAGATGGGGGCATCATGATAGGTGATGATATGAATCGGCTTCTCAAGCGTCACGCCATCCGGCACATTGATGACCCAACCATCGGTCATGAGTGCGAGATTAAATGCATCAAATGGGGCATGGTATGCCTGATGATCAAACGTCAGACCATCAAACACATGACCTGTCTCTGGCGGCAATAATACAGAAATAGGAGAGACGGTGATCTCACCTTCCAGTACTTCTGAATCAGAAAGTGAAGGAACAAACCAGCCATTGGAAAAAACCAGCCTGCTGCACGCCATATCTGGCAGGGCCAGTGCGTCAAACCATGCCATGCTCGTCGGGCGGGGCTGGAGGCTCAGCGGCGGCGGAGATTGTAAATGACTGACATCCATATATCGCCATGCTTCCAACCGCTTTGTCGGAAAGCCCTGCGCCAGCCCATAATCCATTGCACTGCGCCGCAGCGCGGTGATCTGCGCGTCATCATGGCCCGGCAAGTGAGGAGCAGCCGCATCGAATTGCGCCTGAAAGGGATGTGATTCCGTATGTGTCATGGCAAGTGGCTGAGTCATGCCGCCTCCGATCCACGTGGCTCATCAATACCAAACATGCCATAGCCTTTTTCTTCCAGTTCCAGCGCCAGTTCCTTGCCGCCGGAAGTGAGAATGGTGCCGTTGGCCAGCACATGCACCTGATCCGGCACAATGTGATTGAGCAACCGCTGATAGTGGGTAATGACAAGAAAACCGCGCGACTCACTGCGCAGGCTGTTCACGCCTTCCGCCACAATACGCAGCGCATCAATGTCGAGACCTGAATCCGTCTCATCCAGCACGCAGAAGGCGGGTTGCAGCATCAGCATTTGCAGAATGTCGAAACGCTTCTTCTCTCCGCCGGAAAAGCCGCTATTGACCGCGCGCTTGAGCATCGCATCATCCATTTCCAGCGTTTTTGCTGCTTCTTTAGCAGCTTTCATAAAAGCAAAACTGTCTAATTCTTCCTCACCACGCTCCTTGCGCACGGCATTGACCGCAGACTTGAGAAACGTCAATCCGGTAACGCCAGGAATCTCGACCGGATATTGAAATGCCAGAAAAATACCGAGCCGCGCGCGCTCATCAACGCCCATGTCAAGAATACTGTGGCCGTTAAACAGAATGTCACCTTTGGTTACCTCATAACCGTCGCGTCCGGCAATGACATGGCCCAGTGTGCTTTTACCCGAACCATTAGGCCCCATAATAGCATGGATCTCGCCCGGCTGTATGGTCAGGCTAATGCCGTTGAGAATGTCTTTTCCATCAACTGACGCATGAAGATTATCAATTTCAATCAAGGGCTTGTTCATTTTAATTAATCCTATTTATCATATTTTGTGACAGAAGAGTCTGCAATTTACCCCACCGCACCTTCCAGGCTCACACTCAGCAATTTGCCGGCTTCAACGGCAAATTCCATCGGCAGTTCTTTGAGTACTTCTTTGCAAAAACCATTGACGATGGTGGAGACGGCATCTTCTTCGCTCAACCCGCGTTGCAAACAATAATAGAGCTGGTCATCGCTGATTTTTGAGGTGGTGGCCTCATGCTCAACCTTGGCAGTCGGGTTCTTCGTCTCAATATACGGCACGGTGTGCGCCCCGCAGGTGCCGCCAATCAGAAGTGAATCACACTGGGTATAATTACGGGCATTCTGCGCTTTGGGCTGTATTTTCACTAGCCCGCGATAGGTGTTGTGTGCCCTGCCCGCAGAAATCCCTTTTGAGATAATTGTACTACGCGTGTTTTTCCCCAAATGAATCATCTTGGTGCCGGTATCGGCTTGTTGAAAGTTATTAGCCACTGCGACGGAATAGAATTCACCGATCGAATCATCGCCCTGCAAAATGCAACTCGGATATTTCCAGGTAATGGCCGAGCCGGTCTCAACCTGCGTCCAGGAGATTTTGGATCGTTTGCCCCGGCACGCCCCGCGTTTGGTCACAAAATTATAAATCCCACCCTTGCCATCCTTATCGCCGGGATACCAGTTCTGTACCGTTGAATATTTAATCTCCGCATCGTCGAGCGCTACAAGCTCCACCACCGCCGCATGTAGTTGGTTTTCATCACGCATGGGAGCGGTGCAACCTTCCAGGTAGCTGACATGGCTGCGCTCTTCCGCCACAATCAAGGTGCGTTCAAATTGACCGGTTTCCGCGGCGTTAATGCGGAAGTAGGTGGAAAGTTCCATCGGACAGCGCACACCTTTAGGGATGTACACAAACGATCCGTCACTGAACACGGCAGAATTGAGCGCGGCAAAATAATTGTCGCCAGCCGGGACAACCGACCCGAGATAACGCTGCACCAGTTCCGGGTGGTCTTGTACCGCTTCGGAGAAGGAACAGAAAATCACTCCGACTTCTTTCAGCTTGTCCTTGTAGGTGGTGGCGACGGACACGCTGTCAAACACGGCGTCGACCGCCACACCTGCGAGCCATTCACGCTCATGAAGCGGAATACCGAGCTTGTCATACGTCTCCAACAATTCAGGATCGACCTCATCCAGGCTTTTCGGCTTATCATCGTCAGATTTTGGGGCGGCGTAATAATACGCATCCTGATAATCAATCGCGGGGTAATGCAGTTTGGCCCAATCCGGCTCGTCCATCGTCAGCCAGTGGCGAAAGGCCTTCAGCCGCCATTCAAGCAGCCATTCCGGCTCTTGTTTTTTGGCGGAAATGAAGCGAACAATGTCTTCGTTCAGCCCTTTCGGCGCGCGTTCGGATGCAATATCCGTCACGAACCCATATTTGTATTCCTGCGAGGTGACCTGTTCAACAGCATCCATAATAAGCCTGCTTAATTATGTTTAAGGGTATCTTTGCGAGTCACATGACCCACACCAAGTTCAAAACTGGCAGGAGTGATTAATTCCTGCAGGCTGATCTCTTCTAACGTGTGACGGATAGCACTGTTAATACGCCGCCAGCCATCGCGCACCGGGCAAAGTGATTCGATGCCACATTCGCCTTTATGTTCGTCGGCGCAGTCGGTCAGGGCAATCGGGCCATCCACGGCGGTGATAATCTCCGCTACCGTGATGGAGGTCGCGGGTTTGGCCAGTTGATAACCGCCATGCACGCCACGCACGGATTCCAGCAAGCCCTGGCGCACGAGCGATTTAAGAATCTTACTGACCGTCGGTACCGACAAGGTCGTCAGTTCCGACAATTGCTGCGTGCTGATCAGGCCGCGATCATGTAATGCAAAGTGTGACATGACAACCACAGCATAATCGGCCAACCGGCTGAGACGTATCATGCGCAATGACCTGTTAAAATTAAATTCGTACCTTATTGGTACTATTTAATATAACAATGGTCTGGCGTCACGTCAAATATCACATAATATGCGGATATTTTGTACCATCCGATAAATTTCCGTATGGAAATTCAAAGCAAATGTGAGACCACATATATCATCATTCTGAATCACCCCTTGTCTCGCCAGGCGGGGAGGGCACATCCGCGCTCGGAGACAGAACATCAGGCATTGCAGGGCCTGCCGGTGCTGCCTCGCTGTTTATCTGGCAGGGCGTTGCATCATCCAAAGCACCCAGTTTTTCCAGCAATTTATAGCCGAGGATGCCGGCGGTGCCGACACCGGTGCCGATCATCAATGCGCCGATGCCTGCCTCTTTGAGTGTTGCTTTCGGATCCGGCAACACGGAAAGATCGTCCCATGGGCCAGAAATCAAGACGGGGGTGGTGAAATCGGCCAGGCCGATCGTCTTGGCGCGCGGCTTCAGCGTTAGCTTAACGGTGCGTGCATCAAGCATGACCTGTCCTTGGCCCGCCACTCTACTGCCTTGTGTTTCGATAACAAGTGGCTCAATCGTCACCTGTGACTGGTTGAGTGCAAAGCCCGCATAAGCGCAGGGCAATGATAGCCGTGTGACCTCACGGTCGCCCGCAAGTAAGGCCACCACCGGTTTCCAGAGAGTGTTTATATCCTCTAATACGTAACGCCCTTCCATCATCAGTAGTGACCCCTGACCGCTGGCCGATTGCCGTAACGCAGACACATCATCACCCACAGCAGTCAGTGAAATAACCGCATGGCTGGTGCCGCCCTCGACATATCCCTCGCCGAGCCAGGCTGAAAGCGGCATGTGATTAATACGCAGGGTGCTTTCAATACTGGTGGGTAGTTGGTTGGCGGCCGTCAACTGAAGATAAAGCGGGGCGCTTCCTTCCCGTTGGTCTTCATCATCTTGTGGCCATCCTTGCAATTGCACACGGATATGTTCGACCGTGCTGCTGAATGTCAGCAGGCTATGATGCAGGCGGTTAATACCATCCAGTGTGAACTGGCCGATATCAACGGTAATATCCGCATCGACAGGCAATGGCAGTGGGAGAGGAATCGCGCTTTCATCTATATTTGAGGGATCAGCGTCAGCATCGTCAGCCAACATGGGCGCGTTTTTGTCAGCGTCGCTTTTTTTATCGCTTGTTTTGTTTGTCTCAAATGTCACCTGCTTTGTCGATAGCGTACCGGTGATGGCTGGCCTTGCGTCGGAGAATGAAAACGTGCCGCTGCCAGTGGCAGTTGTGGCCGGGGAGGAGAAGGTGAGGTCATGAAATAAAAAATGTTCGGCATTTTCAGGTGTGACAATGGCGGCAAGTGACATTTTCTGCCCCATCATGCCGGAGATGCGTAACTGCCAGGCGCTGCCAGACTGTCGTTCAGCCTTCATCATGGTGGCTGAAGCGATGAGTTCCCCTTGTTGGGTAAGCTGTAGATCTTCAATCTTCAGTGACTCAGCGCGGTTAAACAAGGCCATCATATCACCCACTTCCGCGGGCAGGGCGCCGCTTCTGATCTGGCCGATGGAAAGTGTCAAAGGCGGATGAGTCAGGCCTGCAATCGTTGCTGTGATGTTTCGGGCAGACATCCCGACAATGCTGACATCACCTCTGGTCAGCAAGGGCAGGATGGCGAGATTAATCGCTACATCATGAGTTGTACCCTCAATTGCTACGCCGGATACCTCACCCTTTATCGTCATAGATGCAGCATTTACATAAAAGGCTGTGCCAGTGGTGAGTGTCAGTGGCCCTTCCATTGAGATATCCCATCCGGTTTCTTCGGAGATAGCGGCTTCAATCTCCGGAATGAAATGATCCAGCGGTAGCGGCACGAGGCGCACGATCAATACAATGGCAATAAAAACCAAGATAAGCCAGAGCATAAATTTTGCAATTTTTGAACGCTTGCGCGATGGTGAACTCATAATTCTGTCCCTAATTGTATGATACAGCAGTCAGTTGCGGTCTCAGCACAGAATGCAAATCAATGTTGGGTGGCAACGACACGTGTAATTATCCGTAAATGATCGGTGCGATGCTTGTCATACCTCACATCAAGAATCCATCATGAATACCGAAGCTGAGTCGGTCAGGCCATATGCATAAGTACGAAGGTATTACGGAGCTCAAGCACCAGATAGCAACCTAAATGAGCTTCTCAAGCGCTTTTAGCTGCTACATTCATGCAGAGAAATGAGGTGGAAAAGCTATAAACCATTGGCAAAACAAAGAGCGGATGTTAAGCAGTTCTGCCACATTTTGACCTCTGGTGGCTGACATCATCACTGTGATGACCTAAATGATATTGTGTAATGGCATCTGACAAAAAACCTTATCCTGCGACTGACCCGAATCCCGATTTCGCCAAAATTGAGGAATCGATCCTCGATTATTGGAAAGAGAATGACACGTTTCGCCAATCGGTCGACCATCGCCCGGCCACCAATGCCGATGGCGCAAGCAATGAGTTTGTGTTTAATGATGGCCCGCCCTTCGCCAACGGCCTGCCACATTATGGCCATTTACTCACCGGCTTTGTGAAGGATGTCTTTCCCCGCTACCAGACCTTAAAAGGTAAGCGCGTAGAGCGCCGCTTCGGCTGGGATTGTCACGGCCTGCCGGCGGAGATGGGAGCCGAAAAAGAGCTCGGAATTTCTGGCCGCGCACAAATTATGGAACATGGCATTGACCAGTTCAACGCCCATTGCCGCAACTCGGTGATGAAATATGCCGGCGAGTGGGAAGGCTACGTCACCCGTCAGGCACGCTGGGTCGATTTTGAGAATGACTACAAAACTATGGATAAAAATTTCATGGAATCCGTCATGTGGGCCTTCAAACAGCTCTATGATAAAGGCCTGATTTACGAATCCTACCGCGTCATGCCCTATAGCTGGGCCGCTGAAACCCCGCTCTCTAACTTTGAAACCCGCCTCGACAATTCCTACCGCGAACGCACCGACAAAGCGGTGGCCGTGGCGTTTGAGTTGAAAGAGAGACCGGAAGGCGCACCAGAAGCGGATAAATATTATGTTTTAACATGGACCACTACGCCTTGGACATTGCCTAGTAATCTGGCGCTCGCCGCTAAGGCGGACATGGATTATGCCTGCGTAACAGTGGAAAAAAGCTCCCTCCTTGAGGGGGAGCAGGCAAGCCAAGCTTCGCAAGAAGCGCCGGCGAGCCGTGGGGGGTATAGTGAGGTCGCCACAGACCACGCTCGTGACATGCGAAAAGAACCTACTGATGCCGAAAACAAACTCTGGCACGCGCTGAAAGGAAAGCAGTTAGAAGGCCATAAATTCCGTCGCCAGCAACCCATCGGTAGCTATATCGTAGATTTTTATAGTTCCGAAGCAAGGCTGGTGATTGAATTGGATGGCGGCCAGCATGGTGAGCAGCAGGCTTATGATGAAAAGCGCACAACCTTTTTGGAAGCGCAGGGGTATCGGGTGTTGCGCTTCTGGAATAACGAGGTGTTAGCAAATGTGGAAGGCGTGTTGGAAGTGATAGCTGGAGCGTTACGAACGCCCCCCCACGATTCGAGCACTGCTGACGCAGCACTCTCATCTGCTCCCCCTCAAGGGGGGAGCGAGAGTGTGTGCTATATCCTGTCTCGGGAGGTCTATTGGCAGGGAAAATACAGTCAGTTTTTTGATGGTTTAAATCCAGATGAAGTGCTTGCTTCTGCAGATAAGAAAATATTTGAATTTGACGAGCCTATTGAAGACGCTCAAGACCCGAATATTAATATAAAAGGTGCCGCCTTAATCGGCCTCACCTACAAACCCCTCTTCCCCTACTTCCAACACCACCCCAATGCCTTCCGCATTTTAGACGGTAGTGACTTTATCGAAGAAGGTGAGGGCACCGGCATTGTCCACATGGCGCCGGGCTTCGGTGAAGATGACCAGCGCATCTGCGAAGCAGCCGGTATCGACATTGTCTGCCCGGTCGATCATGCCGGAAAATACACCGATGAAATCTATGACCTTGGCATCATCGACATCACACCATTCGACTGCATCGATCCCACATCGGATGACGCACAGTTCGAAACAGCTCGTCTCATTCTGCGTCCATTCCGCGAGGATGATTATGACGATTTCAAGGCCATGCTGTTGGACCCCGGCGTTTCACAGGGCATTGCCGATGTCCTCACCGAAGAATCCATGCGCGCCGAATTTGATCGTTTCACCGCAGACCATAAAGCATGGGGCTTCAACCAATGGGCGGTGATTGAAAAAGACACAGGCCGTTTCATCGGCCGCAGCGGTTTTGATAAACGCGGCTATCTTGACTTCTTTGAAGAATGCCCTAACCGCATCGAAGCACGCACCGCCCTGATTCAGGATGCCTGGGGCAAAGGCTACGCCACGGAGTTGATGAAACTGCGTCTTGACTATGCCTTTGGCGTGCTTGGCGTGGAGACCGTCGTGGCGGGTTGTGGCGTCAAAGCCAAAGCCTCGCAGGCATTGTTCAAGCGGTTTGGATTTTCGTACCGTGATACGGTTGATTATAAAGATCGGCCCGTCCTGACCCACACGGTGAATAAGGACGATTACCTTGCAGCGATTGGCCCATCGCTTTCACTCAAAGGCCTGAATGTCGTGGCCGATGAGCGCAAAAACGAGAATGAGCCTTACAAGCCGGAGCAGCTACAAAAATACGGTCTCGCTAATCTCCGCATCATTGATTATCTCAAACAGACCGGGCAGCTCATTAAGCAGGACGAATACCCGCACAACTACCCGCATTGCTGGCGCACCGACACGCCGCTTATCTATAAAGCAGTGCCGAGTTGGTATGTCGAGGTCACCAAATTCCGTGACCGCATGGTCGAGCTTAATGAACAAATCAACTGGATTCCCGGCCATGTCAAACATGGCTTGTTTGGTAAATGGCTGGAAAATGCCCGTGACTGGTCGATCAGCCGCAACCGCTTCTGGGGCGCGCCGATTCCCATCTGGAAATCTGACAATCCGGATAATGACAAGTTCTATGTCTTTGGCTCAATCAATGAATTAGAAGACTTCTTTAAGGTCGAGGTGAAAGATCTGCACCGGCCCTACATTGACGACCTGACCGCACCAGACCCGGACAATCCGGACTACACCTTACGCCGCGTAGAGGATGTGCTCGATTGCTGGTTTGAGTCCGGCTCCATGCCTTATGCTCAAAATCACGTGCCGTTTGAAAGCGAAGACTGGTTCAACAGCCACAATCCGGCGGATTTCATTGTCGAATACACCGCCCAAACCCGCGGCTGGTTTTACACCATGATGGTGCTTGGTACGGCGCTGTTTGACCGTCCGCCTTTCCTTAACTGTATCTGCCATGGTGTGGTGTTGGACGCGGAGGGTCAGAAGCTCTCCAAGCGTCTGAACAATTACCCGGACCCGCATTACGTGTTTGATACCTACGGGGCGGATGCGCTGCGCTGGTTCATGATGTCATCGCCCATCATGCGTGGGCAGGAGCTTTACATCGATAAAGAAGGAAGCTTCATCCGCGATGCCGTACGGCTTTACATCAAACCGATCTGGAATGCGTATAATTTCTTCTGCCTTTACGCCAATGCGGATGGCCTTGAAGGTGAACTAATCCTGGGTGTGCTCAAGACCGATAACCGTATGGATCATTACATCCGCGCCAAACTGGCTGACTGTATTGCCGCTGTTGAGCAGGCACTGGATGATTTTGACACGCCTGCGGCCTGCGAACATATCACCTTGTTCCTGGAGGCGCTCAATAACTGGTATATTCGCCGTAACAAAGAGCGTTTTTGGAAAAGCGAGCAGGATGATGACAAACAGGATGCGTATAATACGCTCTACACCGTACTGCACATTCTCACCCGTGCGGTCAGCCCACTATTGCCACTGATCGCCGAGCATATCTATCAGGGCCTGACCGACAACAGCCAGAGCGTGCATCTGACAGACTGGCCGGGTGAAGAGGTGAAGCAATGGAAAGATAGTGACGCCATTGAGGCGATGGATCGTGCGCGTGATGCCTGCAATGCGGCGCTGTCGATCCGCAATAAAGAGAATCTCCGCGTGCGCCTGCCGCTCAACAAGCTCACCATCGTTGCCAGCAATGCAGACCTGCTGACAGACTATGTCGATCTCATCAAGGATGAGGTCAACGTCAAGCAGGTGAAACTGGCAACCAATGTGGATGATTATGCCAGCTTTCGCCTGCAGGTAAACCTGCCCAAGGTCGGCAAAAAACTGGGCAGTCAGGTGCCGCAAGTGATGAAGGCCACCAAAACTGGCGATTGGCAACAACAGGCGGATGGAAGCTTCACCGTCGGCGGTGTAACGCTGGCAGCCGATGAATGTGATGTGCTGTTGGATGCGAAGGTAAGCGAAGGCAAGGCCCAGCCACTGGCAAGTAATGATGCGCTGGTCGTGCTGGACACCACCGTCACCCTGGAGCTTGAATATGAAGGCATTGCCCGCGATGTGGTGCGCCTGATTCAGCAGGCACGTAAAGAAGCCGATCTGAATGTCTCTGACCGTATTATGCTAAAGCTTGAGGTGCCACCGCGCGTGCAGGAAGCACTTAGTCGTCATCAGGAATATATATCTGAACAAACCTTGGCGGCGGGGCTGGAAACCGGTAGTGTGAGCGGCAGCAATTTCGCCAATGAGCAGATGCTCGATGGCGAGCCTATCAAAATAGGGTTATCGGTAGCGGCATGAAGGGTTCACCATGCGCAAAATAGGTATCATAGGCGGCGGAGCCTGGGGCACGGCGTTGGCAGCCATTGCCAACCGCGCCGGGGCGGATGTGGTGATGTGGACACGTAATAAGTTTGTCCGTGAGTCCATCCGCAAGCGTAACCAGAACGATCAATATCTACCTGGAGTTTTTCTCGATCCCGCCATTGAGGTGACGGAAAACCTGCCAGACCCATGCGGTGCGGATATGGTGTTGATGGTGGTGCCATCACAATATATGCGTTCAACCTGCATCTCCATGTCGGATTATCTTGACCAAAAGGTGCCGGTCGTCATCTGTGCCAAAGGCATTGAGCGCGGAAGCCTGTCTTTGATGCATGAAGTCGTGCAAAGTGTCTTGCCTCATAATCCGGTGGCGGTGCTCTCAGGCCCCAATTTTGCGAATGAGGCAGCGAAAGGATTGCCGACAGCGACCACAGTGGCATGTGAAGATGCGCGCATTGGCGAGCAGATCGTCTTTTCCCTCGGCACATCGCTGTTTAGGCCCTATCTGAACAATGACCTGATCGGGACTCAGATTGGCGGCGCAACGAAGAACGTCATTGCCATTGCCTGCGGAATCGCCATGGGCAAGGGGTTAGGAGAAAATGCCCGCGCCGCGCTAATCTCCCGTGCCATCAGCGAAATGCGCCGCCTTTGCATTGCCAAGGGTGGGCGCGATGACACACTTATGGGGCTTTCCGGTGTGGGAGATTTGGTGCTGACCTGTACCGGGCATCAATCACGCAATTTAAGTTTCGGCATTGCGCTGGGAGAAGGACGGGAGATGGAGAGCATCCTCGGCGGGCGGGAAGGGGTCGTGGAAGGCGTGACAACGTCGGAATCCATCCGCCAGTTGGCCGAACAGTTAGGCATTGATATGCCCATTTGTTCAGCGGTTTATGATGTGCTTTACAGCGATGCCGACATTGACCAGATGATCCACCAGTTGCTTGACAGGCCTTTTTCGCCGGAAGATTATAAATCATAGCACCGGCATGGTGCAGGTAACAGAGGCGATTGTCACAAAACTGCAATAGAGTTCTGTTAATCTTTTATACGATGGAAAAGAATGGTTAAGGACAATCATGTCAACGGCAACACCCACAGAGGTGCCTGATATATACGAACAAACCTATTACGATATCGTGGAATTTTACGATATCGCAGAAGCGCTCGTCGATACAGTGGAAGATCCGAGAGCGCAATTCCACGATGAACAAATGACCTTGATTGAGAATCTGGCAGAAGAAGTGGTTGAGTGTTCAGATGAATTAACCGAGAAATATTGTCAGTTTGTCGATGCGCGTGACCGCAAGCGCGCAGCGCGTAAATTTAAATTTCGTAATACCTTCAAGCGTATGTTCCGTGCGATTAACGGCACATGCGTCGATATTTCAGATATGCCAGCAGACATGGCAGAAAATATTACCGCCCTGATCATGCCGGCGATTGAGCGCTTGCTCAAGCAGACCGAGCATGTGTTCAGCATGTTGGTCACCCTGGTAGAAAAAGTGCGAGATGCTTCCATGAAGCGGCGAGAGTTTCGCGATATGGTCATGCGCGAGGCGCATATGGCAACCATGGTGCATCAGCAAATGCTGGCCGCGGAGTCATCATCCAGCTTTAAATAGCTACTTTATCTCAAAACATTGATCACTTCGATAAGATGCACGACCCAGTAGCCGGGCAGCCGATAGGTTTTTTCCTATCATTTGGCAGGTTGCTGGAAAATCCACGAAAAATTGACTTGACCGTCGACAGGCCTTGGTTTAGAAATCATGCCTCTTTTGCGGGGGCGTAGCTCAGACTGGTTAGAGCGCAGGCCTGTCACGCCTGAGGTCGCGGGTTCGAGCCCCGTCGTCCCCGCCACTTTTACCCCCAACACATCTACAAAAATTCGCGCTTGCTTGCTAAATACCAATAGCAATGAAAAACCTGATGTTTGTCATAAAACGATCATGAAACACGTGTAACACACGTGCAATAGCTATAGTGAATGCGATTACTATTCGGATTCACTGGCAAGGCTACTGCTCGCCGGGCCTCATAGCGCTCAAGCAGCGAAGCGGTAGCGCAAAGAATGTACAACGCGTAAGGCTGCGTGCCGTATGAACGCATAATAAAAACCAGACGGTTTTTATTCTAAAAATATTAAAAAGAGAAAGAAAGGTGCGCGATGCCGGATCGAAAAATTGCCTTGCTTCGTGAACAACTTGCTGCCGCACAGGCTGAGTTGCTGGAGGCATTAGACGAAGCCGATATGACCATCAATGATTTGGCACAACTTTTTCAATCGCATATGCGAGGCTCTGATTTGGTGGCCTATCGTGAAGCACATGTGATGCTGCAAGCGGTGACAAAATATTTAAGTGGGGCAGAACGTTCAAGTGAAGGATCGCCCTATGCATTCCATAGCGATCAAGTGGCCTGGCACGAAATAAACGGCAATGAACGCCAGCGCCTCGCCGACACCTATAATCACAGTAATCAACATTATGCGATTGCGCCTGAAGATCGGGTATTGCAAGCAAAGCCAGCAAAAATCGCCTACACCGATGCGCTGGGTTTCGAGCGCTACCTGAAATTACAGCGTGTAGTCAAACAGGATGGCACGGAGTTTTATCTCGGCTCCATTACGCAATTTGGGATTGATCGCGATACCTCAAAATTTTCAGCACCGGCGATTCGCCGTGAATCAAGTCATGATTACGATGCTCAGCGCGATATTCCATTATGTATTTACCCAAGCGTCAACGACAATGGCGATCGCCTGCTAAATGCGACGCTCTATCGCGATGATGTGCCCATCACGCTTTCTAACGATAAAATGATGTGGGATATTCAGCTCTTAGCCATTCATGCAAGAGGCATGAATTTGCAGGATCACCCGCGTCAGAGCAATGAGCTGATTGTCTATGCGACGGGAACAGGCAAAAGCTTTGTCATTCTCAATGCCATCAAAGCTGAAGGCAAAAAAGGGACGATCATCACCAAAGACGTCTCACTTGCCGATGGGCTGGCGCGTGAAATTGAAGGTTTCATGGATGACACCGCTGTCACCCAGAGTTATGAACTGCGAGAAACATTAAAAGAGCAACTGGGAGAGCCGCTGTTTATTCAGGATCGGTTAGCGCAAGATCTCCCGCCATTACTCGGTGCTGAGCAGCGGCGTATCGTCCAGGCGGCCATCGAAGATGCGCAAGAAGCAGGCATCTTGATTATCTGCAAGGATGATCTCGAATGGTTGGGTGAGTTTGTTCAAGACCAGCACGTCTTCATCGATGAGGCGCATGAACTGGCCTATGATGATTTGGAATATATTGCCGGGCGCAATGATGTGTTGGCAATCACGGCCACGCCGACGCAGGAATTGATTGAGCTGTTTGGTGATCCGGTAGTGGAAATCAATATGTGGATGGCGCTGAACAAGCTCAAGGCGTTCCGCCAATTTGATGTCGGCCAGTCGCAACCATTGCCGTTTGATCCGGATTATGACACGAAAACGGCAACGCCGGAGCAGGAAGAAGAGGATTTACAGGCCTATGTGTTTGAAACGCTGGCCGGATATTTTGGTTCCGTAACCTCAGAACAACCTGGCGACTGGGAACATGTCTACCCACATGATCTGCCATTAGAAGACCCGCATGAACAATTGATGGCGGCGATGCGGCATAATCAGATTTATCACAGTCAGCAGGGGTTGGGGGCGGCCTTTGCCATTCGCCCGGACATTGTGCGCACCATCGCCTCAACCTTGCAGGACGGCATTTTTGAGACAAATCGTGTGGTCATTAATGGTTGGGACCGTACGGATGAGATGCTCGACGAAATCTATGCTCGACGGGTGGTCAGTGCGTTGAGCGAATATTATGCATTTGGCTTCGATCATGCGAAAACGCAGGAAGCACAGGAGTGGTATTTTACAGCATTAAAAGAACTCAAAACGCTCGACGGTACCGTGCATCAATTGAATGACGCAACATATGATGCTTATCGGCAAGAGCCATTCTCGCCATCACAAACGCCAGCCTCTCTGGCTGTTTATTTGGGCGATCTTGAAACTGCCTTTGGTGCGGATACCACCATGTTGGAAGAAGGCGGTGTGATTACATCGCGAGACAACATCGATTTGCAGCAAGGCGCACACCACGCGCTGAAACATTCGCTGGCGCTGGAAATCAGTATTCTGGCGCTGCATGAGGCAACCGGCCTGGCGAAGAAGGAGATTCGTCGCCAGATGCATGCGTTGCAACGTGACGATGAAGGAACGGTTATTCTCAATGATAATACCGGACATGCACGTTGCCAGGCCGAAGAGATGGACGTAGACCCGGCTGCCTATGCGCGCGCATTGAAGAAAATACTCCAGCGTTATGGTATGGGCACACGCCAGGCGAGTGCCTACACAGATCGTTTGATGGGCGGTATGGGAGGTGATTGGCGTCCGCTTACCCCGGAAGATATTGACTTATCACGCTTTCCCAATGCGGAATATGCGATGTCGGTGGAAGATGAAACCTATGAAGGAAAGGCCATTGACCAGCGAACAAAGGAAATCAGTGACAATCTCTTTCTCGGCCAAACGGTGTTTGCCACCAACAACTATCAATTTGTGACCGGTTTCAGTCATCCAGAATTAAACTACGAAACACGCATTGTTGAACATGTGGGTGATCACGTCATCCGCGCTACGCAGATGTTGGGGCGTATCATTCGTGAGAAATTTGGTCGCGGCCAGGCCCGCGAAATTCTCGGGCGCATGGTGAATCCTCTGGGTGAGCTTGGTTTAAACAAGCTTCTGTCATTTATTGATATTATGGGGCCTGATTATGGTGAGTTGGCGACGTTGTATAATGCCAATTTGCCGGAAGAACGACGCGACCGGCCAACGCCTGTTATTCCTGATGAGATTCGTCTGGCAGCAAATGATAACAATCCGGCGGATGACGAGCTTGCCGATCTGGGGGGAGAGACTGCCAAAACAACACGAAGGGTTGGTGAGTAATCTATCTCATCGTTTGCCATATTAATACAAAAGACCTTTGCAAGCGCTCCCTCCATCCTCTATAGATGTAGCCCGTAGCTACACCAATCTGATTCGGGTTGTTTTATGCAGGAAGTGGTCGCCTCCTATTTTCCCATATTGGTATTCCTTGTGATTGCCGCCGGTATGTCGGTGGTCATGGTGTTGATTCCCATGATTGTTGGGCCCAAAAAGCCGGATGTCGAAAAATTGTCAGCCTATGAATGTGGATTTGAGGCGTTTGGCGATGCGCGTATGGAATTCGACGTGCGTTTTTATCTGGTGGCTATTCTGTTTATCATTTTTGATTTGGAAATCGCCTTCCTTTTCCCCTGGGCCGTGACGCTGGGGGATATCGGATGGTATGGGTTCTGGTCGATGCTGGTATTCCTTGGCGTGTTGACCATCGGGTTTGCCTATGAGTGGAAAAAAGGTGCGCTGGACTGGGAGTGAGTGTTCGGGGCTTATATATTGGGTGGCGACAATATAGCCGGGTTGTAAAGAGTGAGGTGAAAAGTGAAGCATAGTAATGAGATAGCGCCGCAAACACGGCCCGGTCAGATGCAGTCCGGAGCGCCTGTGCCGCCAGGGGCCGAGCAGGATGCCATTCTTGGCGCGGTGATGGATGAATTTAATGATCGCGGTTTTGTCGTAGCGCAGCTCGATAAGCTGGTTAATTGGGCGCGCTCCGGCTCACTCTGGCCGATGACGTTTGGTCTGGCCTGTTGCGCCGTAGAGATGATGCAAACAGCGGCTAGCCGCTATGATATGGATCGTTTCGGTGTTGTGTTTCGTCCCAGCCCGCGCCAGTCCGATGTGATGATTGTGGCAGGCACCCTGACCAACAAAATGGCGCCGGCCCTGCGTAAAGTCTATGATCAGATGGCTGAGCCGCGCTGGGTGATCTCCATGGGTTCCTGTGCCAATGGCGGCGGCTATTACCATTATTCTTATTCCGTGGTGCGCGGCTGTGATCGCATTGTGCCGGTCGATGTCTATGTGCCGGGTTGCCCGCCGACAGCTGAAGCGTTGCTGTATGGGATTTTGCTCCTGCAGCGCAAAATCAAACGCACCGGCACCATCATGCGCTGAGGGATGAGATGATTGAATCATTACATGATCTGCTGCGCTACCTGTCGGAAAAGTTAGGCAATGCGATCATCGAAACACAGATGGATGGGGGCGAGGCCTCGGTCAGCATTCAGCGCGACCAACTGGAAAAAGTCATGCAGTTTCTGCGCGATGACTCGAATTGCCGATTTAAGATTCTCATTGATATTGCCGGTGTGGATTATCCCGGCCGCGCGGAACGTTTTGAGGTGGTCTATCAGCTGTTGAGCGTCAAGCATAACCAGCGCCTGCGTGTGCGGCTGACAGCCGATGAGGTGACGCCTGTGCCATCGCTGCACGATATTTATCCGAATGCCGTCTGGTATGAGCGCGAAGCGTACGACCTCTACGGCGTGTTGTTTGCAGATAACCCTGATTTGCGCCGCATTTTGACGGATTATGGCTTCGATGGTCACCCCATGCGCAAAGACTTTCCGCTCACCGGTTATGTGGAGGTGCGTTACGACCCGGAACAGCAACGGGTGATTTACGAGCCGGTAAAGCTGACGCAGGAATTCCGCAATTTTGATTTTCTCAGCCCATGGGAAGGAACAGACTATGTTCTGCCCGGCGATGAAAAAGCTCAGGATGAATCAGATGAGAAAGGAAAAGCCGCATGACGGAACCGTCATCGATTCCGGAAGGATTCACAACCGTCACGACCTACATCACCTGCGATAACACGGAAGAGGTTATAGCATTTTATCAGCGCGCTTTTGGCGCAGAGGAGGTGATGCGCCTGCCGAAGCCGGGCGGCGGCGTGATGTATGCGGAAATAACCATCGGTTCAACCCTATTGATGCTGGGGGATTGCTCTGAAGAATGGGGTGGGAAATCCGCTAAGGCTCTGGGCGGTTCACCTGTATCGTTCTACATTTATGTATCGGATGTCGCTGCCGCCATGCAAAAGGCAATGGATGCCGGTGCGCAGAAGCGCATGGAGCCGGAAGATATGTTCTGGGGCGATCGTATTGGTTCAGTGCTTGATCCATTTGGCTATGAATGGACGGTGGCACAAAAGATGCGTGATGTTTCGCCGGAAGAAATAGAGCAGGCCATGAAGCAGATGGCGGCATAGGGGCGCGTATGGCACAAGACGTTGAACTGAAAAACCTATCGCTCAATTTTGGGCCGCAGCATCCGGCAGCGCATGGCGTGTTACGCCTGGTGCTTGAACTGGATGGCGAAGTCGTCGAGCGGGCAGACCCACATATCGGTCTGCTGCATCGGGGAACCGAAAAGCTGATTGAACATAAAACCTATCTACAGGCCTTGCCGTATTTTGATCGTCTGGATTATGTCTCGCCATTGTGTCAGGAGCATGCCTTTTCATTGGCCGTCGAGAAATTACTCGGCTGTGAGGTGCCGCTGCGCGGGCAATATATTCGCGTCATGTTTGCCGAGATTAATCGTATTCTTAATCACATCCTGAATATCACCACCTTTGCGCTGGATGTTGGCGCCATGACGCCACTGCTCTGGCTGTTTGAAGAGCGCGAAAAAATGCTGGAGTTTCAAGAGCGTGCCAGTGGTGCGCGGTTCCACTCGGCTTATTTTCGCCCGGGCGGTGTGCATCAGGACGTGCCGAAAGGTCTGCTGGAAGATATTCTTGCCTTCACGGAAACATTCCCCAAATATCTCGACGATGTCGATGACGTGCTGACGGAAAACCGCATTTTCAAACAACGTGCGGTAGATATCGGCGTGGTCGATGCGGACACGGCGCAGGCATGGGGTTTTTCCGGGCCGATGCTGCGAGGCAGTGGGATTCCGTGGGATTTGCGCAAATCCAATCCTTATGATGTGTATGATCGGCTTGAGTTTCAGGTGGCCGTCGGTACGCATGGCGATTGCTATGATCGTTATCTGATTCGCATGCTGGAGATGAAGGAATCTCTCAAGCTGATTCGCCAATGTGTGGAGCAGATGCCGGATGGGCCCGTGGTGACGGAAGATGTGAAAATCGCTCCGCCAAAACGCGCCGGCATGAAGCACTCAATGGAAGCGCTGATCAATCATTTCAAGCTCTACACGGAAGGCTATAAGGTGCCTGAGGGCGAGACCTACACGGCCGTAGAGGCGCCCAAAGGTGAATTTGGGGTGTATCTGGTCTCAGACGGAACGAATAAGCCCTACCGCTGTAAAATCCGCGCACCTGGCTTTGCCCACTTGCAGGCGCTTGACATGATGAGCCGTGGCCATATGTTGCCGGACGTGGTTGCCATTATCGGCAGTCAGGACATTGTTTTTGGCGAAATTGACAGATAGCAGAGGTCATCTTCAGTGCATTTTGCCCCCGCAAAAATACAACCCGAGTCGTTTGAATTCTCAAAAGAGAATGTCACCAAAATCGACGCTATTCTGGCCCGCTACCCGGAAGGGCGGCACCAAAGTGCCGTGTTGCCCATGCTTGATCTTGCGCAGCGCCAGTGCAAAGGGTGGCTTCCGCGGGCTGCCGTGAACACGGTGGCAGACATGTTGGGGTTGCCCTCAATCAAAGTCTATGAAGTGGCGACCTTCTATTCCATGTTCAATCTGGCGCCGATTGGCGACAATTTCATCCAGGTCTGCCGTACCACACCATGTTGGCTTCGTGGATCGGACGAGTTGACGGAAACATGCAAACGCAAGCTCGGCATTGAAAAAGGCCAGACGTCCCATGATGGTAAATTCACACTGGTGGAAGTTGAATGCCTGGGGGCGTGCGCCAATGCGCCAATGGTGCAAATCAACGATGATTATTATGAAGATTTGACGCCGGAAACCATGGAGGCAATGATCGACACATTGCAGCAGGGCAAGAAAATAAAACCCGGCTCACAAATCGGCCGTAAAGCATCCGCACCGGAAGGTGAATTGACCAGTCTGACTGACATACCCCAGGTAAAAGCGGGTAAGCTAGCCGCAGAAAAAGCCACCTCTGCAAAGGCGGCGAATGACACGAAAGCAGATGATAGCGGCGTTGTTGATCACTCCAAGGATACGGAATAGCCATGCTGAACGATAAAGATCGCATATTCCATAATCTGTATGGCCACCAGGATAGTGGTTTGAGCGGAGCCTATGCCAGAGGCGACTGGCAAGAGACGAAGGCGCTCTTCGGCAGTGGTCCGGATGACATCATTGAAGGTGTCAAGGCGTCGGGCCTTCGCGGGCGTGGTGGAGCTGGATTTCCCACCGGCCTGAAATGGTCTTTCATGCCCAAAGAGTCGGATGGCCGCCCAAGTTATCTGGTAGTCAATGCTGATGAGAGTGAACCAGGTACCTGCAAAGACCGGGAAATTATGCGCAATGAGCCGCATAAATTGCTCGAAGGCATGCTGATTGCGGGCTACGCCATGCGCTGCGTGGCCGGGTATATTTACATTCGCGGTGAATATTATCGCGAAGCAGAACGGCTGCAGGCGGCCATTGATGAAGCCTATGAGGCCGGGTTGATCGGCAAAAATGCCGCAGGCACCGGCTATGATTTCGATATTTATCTCCATCGCGGGGCGGGGGCTTATATCTGTGGGGAAGAAACGGCGCTGCTCGAAAGTCTGGAGGGCAAAAAGGGTCAGCCTCGCCTCAAGCCGCCTTTTCCGGCCGGGGCCGGGCTTTATGGTTGCCCGACGACCGTGAATAACGTTGAGACTGTTGCTGTCGTGCCAACGATTCTGCGTCGTGGGCCGGAATGGTTTGCCGGGCTGGGCAAAGAGAATAACACCGGCACCAAGATTTTCTCCATCTCGGGCCATGTCAATCGGCCTTGCAATGTGGAAGAAGAAATGGGCATCCCCCTCAAAACGCTGATTGAAACGCATGCAGGCGGCGTGCGGGGTGGGTGGGAGAATCTGCTGGCCGTGATTCCCGGGGGCTCCTCCGTGCCGTTACTGCCAAAAGACATTTGCGACACAATTACCATGGATTTCGACAGCCTGCGCGATGCACGCTCCGGTTTGGGAACCGCCGCGGTGATCGTGATGGATAAATCCACCGATATTGTGGCGGCTATAGCTCGACTGTCGCATTTTTACATGCATGAATCATGCGGCCAATGCACGCCCTGCCGGGAAGGCACAGGCTGGATCTATCGCGTGATGACGCGCATGATCGATGGAGAAGCCGATCTGGCGGAGATAGACGATTTACTCGATGTGGCCGGACAGGTGGAGGGGCACACGATCTGCGCGCTCGGTGATGCGGCAGCCTGGCCAATACAGGGATTGATCCGGCATTTTCGCCCGGAGATGGAGCGTCGTATTGCCGAATATAAAACACGTCGCGTCGGGGTCGGTGGGCATAAACCGGTCAAGGCCGCGTAAGGAGGGATCATGCCAACATTAACCGTCAATGATCACGAGATTATCGTTGAGCCTGGCACGACCGTATTGCAGGCCTGCGAGGCAGCCGGGGCGGAAATTCCGCGTTTTTGTTATCACGAGCGCTTAGCGGTTGCCGGTAATTGCCGGATGTGCCTGGTCGAAGTCGAAAAAGCGCCCAAACCTGTGGCAAGCTGTGCGATGCCGGTGGCGGATGGCATGGTGGTGCATACAGATACACCGCTGGTCAAAAAAGCCCGCGAAGGAGTGATGGAGTTTTTGCTGATCAATCACCCGCTTGATTGCCCCATCTGCGATCAGGGCGGAGAGTGCGATCTTCAGGATCAGGCCATGGCCTATGGCGCGGGAAAGAGCCGCTTTCAGGAGAATAAGCGCGCCGTGCCTGACAAAGATATGGGGCCGCTGATCAAAACACATATGACGCGTTGTATCCATTGCACACGTTGCATTCGTTTTGCTGAGGATATTGCCGGAGTGCCGGAGCTTGGTGCGATTTATCGTGGTGAGAATATGCAAATTACCACCTATCTCGATCAAACCGTAAAATCGGAACTCTCAGGCAATGTCATTGATTTATGCCCGGTCGGTGCGCTGACCTCCAAACCCTATGCGTTCAAAGGGCGCCCCTGGGAACTAACCAAAACTGAAAGTGTGGATGTGATGGATGCGGTTGGCAGCAATATTCGCATCGATAGTCGTGGCCGCGAGGTGATGCGCATCCTGCCGCGCCTGCATGAAGATATTAATGAGGAGTGGATTTCAGATAAAACCCGCTTTGTCTGGGATGGGCTGAAAGCACAGCGGCTTGACCGCCCTTATATTCGGGAAGATGGGGAGCTGCGTGAAGCAGGCTGGCAGGAAGCCTTTCAGCTGATCGCAGAACGCATGGCCAAGGCAGGTGCAAAAAAAGTGGGTGCCATTGCCGGTGATTTGTGTGATGCCGAATCGATGTTTGCCCTCAAAAGCCTGATGGATAAGCTCGGCAGTCCTCATCTGGATTGTCGTCAGGATGGAGCGGCACTGGATGCCTCTGTTCGTGCCTCCTATCTGTTCAATACCACCATCGCAGGGATTGAGCGGGCCGATAAATGCCTGCTGATAGGCACAAATCCACGGATGGAGGCGTCTCTCATCAATGCCCGCCTGCGCAAGCGCTATCTGCAAGGCGGTTTCGAGGTTGCCAATCTCGGAGCACCGGCGGACCTGACCTATCCGGTCGAAGAGCTTGGCGATGCAGCAACCTTGTTGGAAAAAGCAACTAATTCCAATAGTAAAATCGGTAAATGGCTGAAAGATACTGCCAACCCCATGCTGATTGTCGGCATGGCGGCTCTAGTGCGCCCGGACGGCGCGGCGATCCTGAAACTGGCAAACGAAGTAGCCGAAAAATATGACATGATCCGTGATGACTGGAATGGCTTTAATGTGCTGCATCAGGCGGCGTCACGTGTCGCCGGGCTTGATATGGGCTTTGTTCCGGGGCCTTCCGGTATGACGACATTAGAAATGCTCTCCGCGTCGCAGCAAGGCAAGCTGGATGTGCTCTTCCTGCTTGGGGCAGATGAGATCGATATGTCACAGATTGGTGATTGTTTTGTGATCTATCAGGGGCATCATGGTGATGCCGGGGCGCACCGGGCCGATGTGATCCTGCCCGGCGCGGCCTACACCGAAAAAGACGGCACCTATGTGAACACCGAAGGGCGGGTGCAACGCGGCTGGCGCGCGATTTTCCCGCCGGGTGATGCACGGGAAGACTGGAAAATACTGCGCGCACTGAGCGAAGTGATGGATTACACCTTGCCGTTCGACACATTGGGCCAGTTGCGCGATCGTATGGAAGAGGCGGTGCCTCACTTCGCCTATATCGATCAGATTGAACCGGGTTCCTGGCAGGCTTTTGGCAAAGAGGGAGCGCTTAAGAACGATAAATTGCAAAAGTCGATTGAAAATTTCTACATGACGAATCCGATTAGCCGGGCGTCACGTATCATGGCGCAATGCACCCGTTCGAATAGCACCTCTACATCGATGAAGGAGGCTGCTTGATGAACAGTTATTTCAGCGGTTTTACCTCCGGCAATACCGATTGGGAAATGGTGTGTGCGAACTACCTGTTCCCGCTGCTGAATGTCATCGGGGGCATCCTGCTCATCATTGTGCCGCTGCTCATGGGGGTGGCGTATCTGACCTTGATGGAGCGCAAAGTCATCGCAGCGATTCAACTGCGCAAAGGCCCGAATGTGGTTGGGCCGTTTGGGTTGCTGCAACCGCTGGCTGATGGGATGAAGCTGATGTTCAAGGAGAACATCATCCCAAGCGGCGCGAGTAAGTTCGTTTTTCTTATTGCCCCGATGCTCACCTTCATGCTCGCCATGGTCGGGTGGGCTGTGATTCCTTTTTATGAGAATGGCGCGTTGGCTAACATCAATGTGGGGGTGCTGTATCTGCTCGCCATCTCATCGTTGGGTGTTTACGGCATCATCATGGCCGGGTGGGCCAGTAATTCTAAATACGCTTTTTTTGGTGCGATTCGTTCAGCCGCACAGATGGTGTCGTATGAAGTGTCGATTGGCCTGTGTATTATCACGGTGCTGCTGGTCGCAGGCTCGTTGAACCTGTCCGAAATTGTCATGGCTCAATCGGGCGGGGCATTAAACTGGTATGTTTTCTCACCACTTTTCCCGATGTTTGTCGTGTTTTTCGTCTCCACATTGGCAGAGACAAATCGCCTGCCTTTCGACCTGCCGGAGGCGGAAGCGGAACTGGTGGCCGGTTATAATGTTGAATATGCCTCCATGCCGTTCGCCCTGTTTTTCTTAGGCGAATATGCGAATATGATTTTGATGTCCGGCATGACAACCATTTTATTTCTTGGCGGGTGGCATGCGCCGATTGATGCAGAGTGGCTTGCGGTTATTCCGGGGCTGGTGTGGTTTGTCCTGAAGGTCGTTCTATGCCTGTTTGTGTTTATTTGGGTGCGGGCAACCCTGCCGCGTTATCGCTATGACCAGCTAATGCGGTTGGGGTGGAAGGTGTTTCTGCCGCTGACCTTGATCTGGGTGGTGCTGACTGCCGGTTGGCTGATGTATTTCGATCAGTTGCCGACTTGATAAACCGTGTGATGTTGAGGGGCTTATTATGCTGACTATGGATCATGCTGCACGTAGCTTTTTGTTGGCGGAGATTGCGGCCGGGCTATGGAAAACGCTGCGCTATATGTTTCGTCCAAAAGTGACGCTTAATTATCCTTACGAAAAAGGGCCATTGAGTCCGCGTTTTCGTGGTGAACATGTGCTGCGTCGCTATCCTAACGGGGAAGAGCGCTG
Source organism: uncultured Rickettsiales bacterium (assembly GCA_964435165.1). GTDB lineage: Bacteria > Pseudomonadota > Alphaproteobacteria > Rickettsiales > RI-342 > CAYSXY01. The sequence goes on along the minus strand of CAYSXY010000001.1, from coordinate 11,726 downwards.
CATTGCTTGCAAGTTATGCGAGGCGATCTGTCCGGCGCAGGCTATCTCCATTGAAGCGGAGGAGCGCGATGACGGTTCACGTCGCACCACGCGCTATGATATCGATATGACCAAATGCATTTATTGCGGCTACTGCCAGGAGGCATGTCCGGTCGATGCGATTGTGGAAGGCCCTAATTTTGAGTTTGCGACTGAGACGCGCGAGGAACTCTATTACAATAAAGAGAAGCTATTGGAGAATGGTGACCGCTGGGAAGCGGAGATTGCAGCCAATCTCCTGGAAGATGCACCTTATCGTTAATGAGTGAGGGTGCGAAAGAGGTGATTTTCGCAGTGGCATCCGGCAGCAAATCCATGTATGACTGCCGCGTCTTGATGCCGATTGGATTAAATATCGGGGGATGTTCCTCCGGCAAAGGCTAAGTGCTTAGGGGAGTTATGGTTGATATTCCGGGCTTGATTTTCTGGTTGTTCAGCGGCCTGATTGTGCTCTCGGCACTGGCCGTGGTCTTCAGCCGCAACCCAGTACATGCCGTGCTGTTTCTGATTTTCTGTTTTTTCAATGCCGCCGGATTGTTCATTTTGTTGGGTGCGGAATATATCGCCATGACATTAGTCATTGTCTATGTGGGGGCGGTGGCAATTCTGTTCCTGTTTGTGGTGATGATGTTAGACGTCAAATATGAAGAGTTGAAACAGGGGCTCGCGCGCTATGTGCCGTTCGGCATGGCGGTTGCCGGGCTGTTGATCGCGTTGATTTATACGTTCCTTGATACCAGCCTGATGTTGATGCCTGGCGCGCCACAAGGCACTCTGCCGATTCCTGACCCCTCCGTGGCAAATAATGCGGAGGCGATTGGACAAGTCCTCTACACACGCTTCGCGTATCTCTTCCAGTTGGCAGGGTTGATTTTGCTGGTGGCGATGGTGGCGGCCATTGTCCTGACCCTGCGTACCCGGCCTGGTGTACGTCGGCAGCGCATTGCCGAGCAGGTGACGCGTGGCCGGGAGGGCGCGAAGCTCATGGATGTCGATGTGCGGGGGGGCGTGTAATGGAGGTATTATTCGGCAATATCACCATCATGCATTATGTGACCTTGTCGGCCGTACTGTTCACCATTGGGGTGACCGGAATTTTCCTCAACCGCAAAAATGTCATTACGATTCTCATGTCGATCGAGTTGATGCTGCTGGCGGTAAACATCAATTTTGTCGCCTTTTCCGTGTGGATGAATGACCTGGTGGGACAGGTCTTTACATTATTAGTGTTGACGGTAGCAGCGGCAGAAGCCGCCATCGGGCTGGCGATTCTGGTGATTTTCTTCCGCGCACGCGGTTCGATTGATGTGGCGCAAATTAACGCGATGAAAGGGTAGGGCAGTATGCTGGCAGTCAAAGCCATTGTCTTGTTGCCGCTACTGGCGGCCATATGTACCGGATTGTTGGTGCGCGTGATGCCGCCACTGCTGGCGCAGTTAGTGACCAGCGGTTCCGTCATCGTCTCCGCTGTGCTGGCGGCCATCGTGTTTCAGGATGTGGTATTTGAAGGCATCACCTATAACGTTCATCTTCTCGCCTGGATGCAGATTGGTGAGTTGAGTGTGAACTGGGCATTCCGTGTCGACCCGCTCACGGCTGTTATGCTGATTGTCGTGACCTGGGTATCCGCCGTCGTCCACCTCTATTCCATCGGTTATATGAGCCATGATGCGCACCGCCAGCGCTTTATGGCCTATCTTTCTTTGTTTACATTTTTCATGCTCTTGCTGGTAACGGCTGATAATTTTCTCCAGCTTTTTGTCGGATGGGAAGGGGTAGGGCTGGCCTCATACCTGCTGATTGGATTCTGGTTCAAGCGTGAATCGGCCAATGAAGCAGCGATGAAGGCGTTCATCGTCAACCGTGTAGGCGATTTTGGCCTCGTGCTCGCCATGGTGGCGATTTACCTGCTTTATGGAAGTTTGGATTTCGATGCGGTGTTTGCAGCGGCGCAAGCGGACGTCACTCGCACTATTTCGGCGTTTAGTTATGAATTTCATGCCCTGACACTCATTTGCATTTTGCTCTTCATCGGGGCGATGGGCAAGTCAGCGCAGCTTGGACTGCATACCTGGCTGCCGGACGCAATGGAAGGGCCAACACCGGTCTCAGCGCTTATCCATGCAGCGACGATGGTCACCGCCGGAGTGTTTCTGGTGGCACGTTGTTCGCCCTTATTTGAGCATTCGCCAGATGCGCTGTTGCTCGTAACCATTGTCGGCGCACTGACCGCACTCTTTGCTGCCACGATTGGCATGGTGCAAAATGATATCAAGAAAGTGATCGCCTACTCCACCTGCTCACAGTTGGGATATATGTTCTTTGCCTGTGGTGTCGGGGCGTACGCCGCCGCCATATTCCACCTGATGACACATGCCTTTTTCAAGGCGCTGTTGTTCCTGGGCGCAGGTTCCGTCATCCATGGCATGGGCGACGAGCAGGATATGCGTAAAATGGGCGGTATCTGGAAGAAAATGCCCGTGACCTACGCATTTATGTGGTTAGGCTCACTCGCTCTTGCCGGTGTTCCGTTCTTTGCCGGTTTTTACTCAAAAGATTTGGTGTTGGAGTCGGCGTTTGCCGTCGGAACGGAGGCAGGAAAATTTGCGTTTTGGATGGGTATTGTCGCCGCCTTTTTGACAGCATTTTACTCCTGGCGTCTGATTATCATGACATTCCATGGCAAGACACGAGCCCCGCAAAGTACTTTTGATCATGCACACGAAGCATCACTGATTATGAATCTGCCCTTATTGTTGCTTGCGGTGGGAGCGGTGACGGCCGGATGGTTGGGTTATCATTGGCTGTATATGGTGGGCGCGGACGGAGCCTTTTGGCGCGGTGCGATTTACACCGGCCCGGGCAACAATGTGCTGGAAGCCGCTCGCCAGGTGGAACCCTGGGTCAAATGGCTGCCTGTGGGTGTCGGCGCGTGCGGCATTTTGATTGCAGCCCTGCTCTATGGCATGGCAACCAATATGCCGGCAAAAATTGCTTCTGCCTTTAAGCCAATCTATGCCCTCTTTCTCAATCGCTGGTTTGTGGATGAAATCTACAACTTCCTGTTTGTTCGCGGAGCGCAGCGCTTAGGTCTTAAATTATGGAAATGGATGGATGTTCGCCTCATTGACGGGCTTGGGCCCAATGGCATGGCGAGCTTGTGCCGCATTGCTGCCGGGCGTGTCAGCGCCATTCAAACAGGTTACCTGCATCATTATGCTTTTGTGATGCTGCTGGGCGTCGTTGCCTTGCTCACCTGGTATTTCCTGACACGTACTGCGATGTGATGAGGCGTAAATGACCGAAAATATGATCATGGATTGGCCCATTTTATCGCTGCTTATTTTCTCGCCGCTGGTAGGTGCGGTCTTTTTATTGCTGATGAGCGAGGATAGCGAGCAGCATGCGCGCAACGCTAAATTGATGGCGTTGTGGACATCCTTAATGACATTCATTCTCTCACTATGGCTGTGGTATGCGTTTGATGGACGATCCGATGCCTTCCAGTTCACGGAATACCGTCCCTGGTTTGAAGGCTATAACATCGCCTATCATCTGGGCGTCGATGGGCTGTCTCTGTTTTTTATTCTGCTCACCACCCTGCTAACGCCCATTTGTATCTTATGTAGCTGGCACTCCATCACCTTTCGCGTGCGCGAATATCTCATCGCTTTCCTGGTGCTCGAGGCCTTTGTTATTGGTGTGTTCTGCGCCCTTGATTTCCTTTTATTCTATTTGTTCTTCGAGGGCATGCTCATCCCCATGTTCCTGATTATCGGTATCTGGGGGGGCGATAATCGTGTCTATGCGGCCTTCAAGTTCTTTCTCTACACGCTGATCGGCTCTGTTCTGCTGCTTGTTGCACTGCTGTACATTTATCAGGCAACGGGCACGATGCAGGTGCCGGAGTTGATGGCGCTGCTGCCGCAGCTGTCGCTGGATATTCAGAAGTGGCTCTGGCTCGCATTGTTTGCCTCATTCGCGGTGAAGGTGCCCATGTGGCCATTTCATACCTGGCTGCCCGATGCGCATGTGCAGGCGCCCACGGCTGGCTCGGTGATGCTTGCCGGTATTTTGCTGAAAATGGGCGGTTATGGCTTCCTGCGCTTCTCCATGCCCATGCTACCCGATGCCAGCCACTATTTTGCGGATTTTGTGTTTGCGCTCAGCGTAGCCGCTGTCGTGTTAACATCACTGATTGCGTTGATGCAGTCCGATATGAAAAAGCTCATCGCCTATTCATCGGTAGCGCATATGGGGATTGTGACCATCGGCCTCTTTGCATTTACGCCGGAAGGAATTGCGGGCGGTATTGTGCAAATGATCAGCCACGGGCTGGTATCAGGCGCATTATTCATGTGCGTCGGCGTAGTCTATGATCGTATTCACACACGCGAGATTGCAAAATATGGTGGATTAGTCCATCGCATGCCGGTCTATGCGTTTGTCTTCCTCTTTTTTACCATGGCCAGTGTCGGGCTGCCTGGAACCTCCGGCTTTGTCGGTGAAATATTAGTGCTGTTGGCCGCGTTCCAGGCCAACACATGGGTGGCTGCCGGTGCTGCCACCGGGATGATTCTGGGGGCAGGCTACATGCTCTGGCTCTATCGCCGTATTATTTTCGGCAAGCTTGAGAAAAAAGAATTGCAGAAAATTCTGGATATGGATCGACGTGAAATCGTTGCCTTTGCGCCCATGGTGTTGCTTGTGCTGGCGCTTGGCGTCTATCCGTCCCCTTTATTACAAACCATTGAGCCATCCGTGCAAAAACTGGTTGGACAAACGACGCTCAAAGCCTATGCCGATGCCGAGCAGCCCGCGGCACTCAACCGTGCGGAGGCCGCCGTCCTTAATCTGGTGGATGAGGCCATGAAAAAACCGATGGAAGAATCGGCAACGCGAACATCTCCTACCGTTGAGCGTGGTGACAAACCACAGGATACCAAACCGACCTTGTTGGAACGCACCGTGCGTGCAGGAGCGACCCCATGAGTGCTACATTATTATTTGACCTCCATGTCATTTACCCGGAACTGCTGCTCGCGATTATGAGTATGGTGCTGTTGCTGATTGGCGTCTATGGGGGCGGTAATACTATGACCGTTCGCCTGTCCTGGATGACATTGCTGGTGATGGCACTGGCGATGGCCTTGCAGTTGCAGAGCTTTGGCGTTGATTATGAGGCATTTGGCGGCCTGGTGCGCAGCAACAGTTTCACTGTTGTCATGAAAACGATGGTGCTGCTGGGGGCGATGCTTGTGCTGCTGGCCACCATACCGGAATTAAAAAGAGAGAGTAAATCGCGCTTCGAGTATCCCGTGTTGATCATGCTCGCAACCTGCGGGCTGCTGCTGATGGTCGGCGCCAATGACTTATTATCGCTCTATATGGGGCTGGAACTCGCCAGCCTGTCACTCTATGTCTTGGCGGCTTTTGACAGCAGTAGTAAAAAATCGAATGAAGCCGGGTTGAAATATTTTGTGCTGGGGGCGCTGGCGTCCGGCATGATTCTCTATGGTAGCTCCCTGATTTACGGCTTTTCCGGCACGACGAGCTTCAATCTGCTTGCTGGAAGACTCGACCCGGCTTCGCCGCAACTGGTGCCTCCCGGCCTGGTGGTGGGGCTGATTATGGTCATCGTCGGGCTATGCTTTAAAGTATCGGCGGTGCCGTTCCATATGTGGACGCCGGATGTCTATGAAGGCGCTCCGACGAAGGTGACGGCATTTTTTGCCATCGCGCCAAAAGTGGCGGCCATGGCCTTGTTTGTGCGGGTGCTCGTCGAGCCCTTCGGTCTGCTGTTCCAAAGCTGGCAGCAAGTGATTGTGTTTGTCTCCGTCGCCTCCATGTTTATTGGTGCATTGGCCGCGCTTCAGCAAACCAACATCAAACGTCTGCTGGCCTATAGTTCAATTGGCCATGTGGGCTATGCATTGATGGGGCTGACAACCGGCACGCAGCAGGGAGTCCAGGCCATTATCATCTATTTTGCGCTATATTTGTTTGCCTCCGCCGGTACCTTTGCCTGTGTGCTGCTGATGCGCCGCAAAGGGCGAGCAGTGGAAGCGATCAGCAATCTCTCCGGCCTATCAAAAACCCATCCGCGCATGGCATTTGCGATGCTGCTTTTTATGTTTTCCATGGCCGGGATTCCACCGCTTGCCGGATTTTTTGGAAAAATGGCCATTTTCCTGGCCGTTGTTGAGGCAGGACTCGTCTGGCTGGCCGTACTCGGAGTGCTGAGCAGCGTTATCGCGGCCTATTACTACCTTAAAATCGTCAAAATCATGTATATTGACGCGCCGGACAAGACGCTGGACACGGATATGCCGATGGAAATGAAACTGGTGATTACAACATCTGCATTGGTCACGCTTTTGTTTCTGTTTGCGGCAACACCATTATTTGACCTGGCAGGTGAGGCGGCGGGTAGCCTTGCGGCACCTCGGCCTGCCTTGTTATCTCACGCATTATGAGCCGTGCATCTGCCGAGTCTGGTGCGATAGCTGGCGGAGATAGTCGTGATGCGCCGCTCTACCGTTTTGAATCGCTGGCCAGTACCAATGGTACGCTGAAACGACTGGCGATGGAAGATGCGCCACATGGCACCATGGTGGTCGCGCAGCAGCAAACCGGTGGCCGAGGGCGGCATGGGCGGAAATGGCACTCTCCCCCAGGTAATTTTTATGGGTCAATCCTCTGGAAACCGGCGCGCCCATTAACCCAATGGCCGTCGCTTTCATTGGTGGCAGGCCTGGCCTTGCATCGAACCGTGACGCAATACTTGCAGCAGTCGCATAGCACATCGGTGTCACTACGCCTCAAATGGCCAAATGATCTGTTGCTAGATGGCGCAAAACTCGCCGGTATTTTACTGGAATCAGCGACAGATAGCTCGGTCATTGTGGGTATTGGAGTGAATATCGCACACCACCCGGAGGATACGCCGTATCCGGCCACCTCGCTGCATGCGAACGGGTGTTACATCACAGCAGATCAACTGTTGAAAGAACTGCGTAGTTTCCTGGCTGCTGATTATGCGATCTGGCAGGCTATGGGTATGGCCGGGCTGCGTTCTGCCTATCAGTCCTGCGCGTTGCCGACGGGAAGTCGTGTGCAGGTGCGCCTGCCGGATGAAAAGGTAGAAGGTCGGATAGAAGCAATAGCAGAGGATGGCAGCCTGATACTGGAATTACAGAACGGTACCTTGCGCACGATTCGCTCAGGTGAGGTGTTTCCGCTGGATATGAAAGCCGGGTCAGCCATGCCAATGCCGCTCAGTGAAGTAGCATGAGTGAGGCAAGGGTCTAATGCTGCTGGCCATTGATGTCGGAAATACCAACACGGTCTGCGCCGTATTTGACGGCGAGACATTGCGCGGCCAGTGGCGGCTGGCAACGCAGTCGGAACGCACCTCTGATGAATATGCCGTTGCCCTTCAGCATGTGCTGCAACTCTCCTCTATTACCCTGGCTCAGGTTGATGCGGCTATCATTGCCTCGGTCGTCCCGGCAACGATCTTTCCGCTGCATAAATGTCTGCGTGATTACACGGACGTTACCCCTCTTATTATCGGAAGCGATGAAGTGACGATTCCGATGGAGGTCAGGATTGACCGTCCTAGCGAAGCCGGAGCCGATCGCCTGGTCAATGCCTATGCAGCCTGCCAACATTATGGCGGGCCATTGGTCGTGTTGGATTTTGGTACTGCCACCACATTTGATGTGGTTGGGGCGCATGGAGAATATGCCGGCGGTATCATTGCTCCAGGCATCAACTTGTCTATCGAAGCGCTACATCGCCATGCCGCTAAACTACCCAATGTAGCGGTGCGCAGACCGGAAAAAGTCATTGGCACCAATACAGTGGGGGCTATGCAATCCGGCTTATATTATGGCTATCTGGGCCTGATCGAAGGCATTATCCATCGCATTCAGGATGAATTGAACGCCAAACCAACCGTCGTGGCAACCGGCGGGCTGGCACCTCTCTTCGTCCGGGCAACAGAAGTGATTGATCATCTGGCGCCGGATTTAACTATCAATGGCTTGCGTCTGATTTATGAGGCGAACCAGTAGATGACTGAAAACGCTTTGCAACAAGCATAAACCCGTGTAACACACGCGCCATGGATAGTTCTGCCTTATTTACAGACCCAAACGCCGTTTATTTCGTTCCGCTTGGCGGCTCCAACGAAATAGGCATGAACCTCAATCTCTACCACTATCAAGGCAAGTGGGTGATGATTGATCTCGGCATCGGTTTTGCCGATGATCATCTGCCAGGTGTGGATGTGGTGGTGCCGAATATTGATTTTATCACAGCACTCCGAGATGATTTGGTGGCGTTGGTGCTCACCCATGCCCATGAAGACCATCACGGAGCCGTGCAATATCTGTGGCCGGAACTGCAATGCCCTGTTTATGCGACGCCATTTACGGCCAGCGTGCTGAAGGCGAAACTGGCCGATATGCGCAACGGCATGCGTGTGCCGATTCAGCAGGTCGAGCCCGGCAGTTCATTCAAAGCAGGGCCGTTCCACATTGAAATGGTGCCGTTGACCCATTCCATTCCAGAGATGAATGCGCTGGCCATCCGCACTGATATCGGTACAATTTTTCATACGGGCGATTGGAAGCTGGACCCAACACCGTTGGTCGGGCCGGAAAGTGATGAAAACGCCTTAACTCGTCTGGGTAAAGAAGGCGTGTTGGCAATGGTGTGCGACTCAACCAACGTCTTTATGGAAGGAGAGTCCGGTTCGGAACTGAGCGTAAGAGAACATCTGACCCGTGTGGTTGGCGAGTGCCAGCAACGGGTGGTGGTGACGACCTTCGCCTCCAATATCGCCCGGCTTGAGAGTATTTTTCATGCCGCGAAGGCGAATAAGCGTAAAGTTGCCATGGCAGGCCGTGCCCTTTGGCGTATGACCACCGCGGCTAAAGATGCCGGTTACCTGCAGGATATGGACGAGCCGCTCACTGATGAGCAGGCAATGAAAGAACCGCGCAACAGCGTGTTGATTCTCACCACGGGCTGCCAGGGTGAGCCACGTGCGGCACTGAGTCGTATGGCGCGTGATGACCATCCGGTCTTACGGCTGGATGAGGGCGATACAGTGCTCTTCTCCTCGCGTGAAATACCCGGCAATGAGAAGCGCATTAACTGGATGCATAACCAGCTGGTTGAAAAGCACGTTGATATTATTACCTCAGACAATGAGCCGATTCATGTCTCCGGGCATCCGGCGCGCGATGAACTGGCGCATATGTACAAGCTTATCAAGCCGCGCATTGCCATACCCGTGCATGGGGAGCGTCGGCATATGAAAGAACATGCCAAATTTGCCCATTCGCTGCAGGTGCCACATAGCGTAGTTGGCCATAATGGCGCCGTGATTCGCATTACCAAGGATGATGCAGAGCTGACCGGCGAGGTGCCGCACGGCTATATGTGTGTTGAGGGTAGTTCGATCATCCCGGCCGATGGGCCCGTGATTCGCATGCGCCGAAAAATACGTGATCGCGGTATCGTCTTTGTGACAGTTATCCTTGATATTCAGAATGATTTACTGGACGATCCTTTTGTTTCCGCTCCAGGCTTGCTGGATGAGGAAGAGGATGGCGAATGGCTCGATGAACTGACGGATGCCGTTGCCATTGCCGTTGAAAGTAAAGGCCGCAAGGCGAGTCGACAGGAAATGGAAAATGCGATTCGCCAGACGATTCGCAAAAAAATGAGCAAGGAATTTGGAAAAAAACCAATTATTCAGGTGCATATGTCCAAGTTAGCTGGCTAAGACGCGCCAGAATTAAGTGAGCGTTGTAAAGCACAAATCATCAGGGGGAGGTTATGTGCTGGAGTGGTGAAGCATCTGCGGTACTGGCAACAGCCGGACTGGCAACGACTATTTACGCCGCCTACAAAAAAGAACCCATGCCGCTTTGGATTTCGCTGGGCTATTTCTCCCTTATGGAGTTGCTACAGGCCTACACCTACCTTGTGATAGATCAATGTCATCTGCCGGCGAATCAGATTGCGACGCTACTGGGCTACTTGCACATTGCCTTTCAACCCTTTTTTATCAATGCGGTGTCGCTGTATTTTATTCCACAATCGGTGGCCAGGCGCCTCTATTTCGTTGTGTATACCTTATGTTTTGTCAATGCCATCATCATGATCGTCCAGCTCTATCCGTTCGACTGGGCGGGCAGTTGCGAAATCGGGCGTGCCCTGTGTGGCGCTAAGCTATGTTCCGTAAGCGGCAACTGGCATATTGCGTGGGATATACCGGTCAACAATATCGGCAACGTGTTTCATGATGTCGGCATACCGGTGATTGAGGATGGATTCCTCAGCTATGTGATCGTCGGTTTCTGGTTGCCGATTCTTTATGGCTCATGGCGGGTGACGCTCTATCATTACCTGATGGGGCCGATGACGGCGAGCCTGCTGACCGATAATATCAACGAATGGCCAGCCGTCTGGTGTTTATTGTCGATTGGATTGCTGATGATTGCGCTGAAAACACCGGTGCGAAAAATCCTGTTTGTCCGGCGCTGGTGGTTATGGCCGTCCTCATGGTTGAACAAATCGCCGCCGGACTAACCTGTGAGTGACGGCATGGCGAAAGACTGATTGAACGTTAATCGTTGCAATCGAACATCACGCTCCAATCCGATTCCCACATCACGTAGCATATCGCGAATGATAACATCGAGGCTTTCATCCAGCTGTTGCTGATTGCCGGCCGCCGTTTTGCTGGCATGGCCGATCAGGAGTTCATCATCCGTGCGTATTTCATGCTCTGGGCCGGGACGGCGCGAGCCACGCCCGACAATGCCATCAACATAGAGTGGCGGTAACGGCGTCTCTTCCGGCCAATCAGGCGGCACGGCGCGGCCGGTTGAAGGGTCCATCATCATCCCGGTGCCCATCTGATTGTAGCTGACCAGTCGATTGTGGAACAAATCACTGAGTTTTTCTGTCTCCGGCGCATGCGCTTTTGACCCTGCACAGTTTACCACAATATCACCGCTGACCGCTTCGCCGTCAAACAGGGGAATTGTCCATTGTTCATCGTTGCGCGCCGTATGTTCTATATCAAACCGGCCCTGAACGAATTTGATAGCAGCATGCGAGAGCAGAAAGTCACGCGCTTCGATCGTTTCCACCGCGGTCAAAAAGTTCAATAAGTTATGCTGGTTGGCGGGGGTGCTCTGCCAGTCATCGCCATAATGAAAGGCCAGGGTTTCTTCTGGCGGAAGCGGGGTGAGGCCATGCTGATCCAACATCGCCTGCACATCATCCGTCATGCGGTTTGGCGGGGTAATCATGGCTTTGAGCAGTGGATTCATCACGGAGACAATATCATAGTGCGAATAAAGCCGGTGTTGCTCTTGTTGCGTCTCGCTTAAGGCGTTGAAAGCATCCGGCCCCATTGTACGGCCAGCTTCATCCAATAAAGAACGTCCCTGTTCCAGTTCAGCGATATAGAGGCCCAGCAGTTGCTGCGCCGTGGTACAATGAGCCAAGTTGGCGATAAACTCTGACGCGTCATAGTCGCTACGCTGCGGTTTGGCGGGAGGGCGAACGCCATCAGCTCCTTTGGTGGAAATATGTGTCAGGCGTAATTGCTTATTATCGACCAGTTCGCTCAAGGCAGGATCATTCATGATCCACACCCA